>JABABO010000232.1 GCA_014238195.1 Kordiimonadaceae bacterium
CTCGCCCGCGGCGTTATCACTTGAAAGCTGGTCAAGCCAAGAAAAAAGATGCTTTCCTTCCACAACCATCATGCCGCTGTTACAAAAATCCACAGCGCGTTCATGATCCGAAGCATCTTTAAATTCAACAATTTTTTCCAGGCTGCCATCGCTTCGGGTGATCAGTCGACCATAACGCCCAGCGTCTTTTGGTTTAAAGCCGAGGACTGCGACAGATGGGTTTAGCGGGCCATCCAGCGCATCAAGCATGTTTTGCATGACAGAGGAGGGGACAAAAGGACTGTCCCCCAATAATATAAGAACGGGGCGATTAGCGCCTTGTAAAGCTTCACGGCAGACCTGAACCGCATGGCCCGTGCCATTTTGTTCCGCTTGGGTCACAAAATGAACGTCATAACCAGATTTGGTTACGGCATTTTCTAATTGCCCGCGACCAGCACCCACCACTAATAATGTCTGGCTACTGTTCAAATCCTTGACGCGGTCTAAAAGATGAAAAAGCATCGGGTGCCCACCAATAGGATGCAGGACTTTATGCATATCCGATTTCATGCGTGTACCATGACCAGCTGCTAGAATAATTGTTGCTAAACTCATTGTATTTGCGCCTTACGGTAGATCATCAAACATTTGTTCTTTGTCAATAATATGCCAACTTGCTCGGCTCTGTCTTTGGGTAGCAATTTTATCTTTATACTGCCAAAATCTTTGTAGCGCAGCATTTTGTATCTTGTCCATAACGGATAAACCAAACCCTGGCAAAGGGTTAAACGGATTGTAGCGACCATACGCCCACAGCTCAAGTCTTGAGGCGCTTGCTTTAGCAAATCCACGCCCATGAAAGCCATGGGTGTTGCCAACCACAAGTGTGCCAGCCTTGACGCACATGGGTTCTGGTGCTGGCAAGCCCATTGCTAATAGGTCGGTGGGGCTAGCACGCAACGAGCCTTTTTCAGAATAACCATCGGGTTCAATAGTCGCATTGATACTGCGCTTATATTCCCATTTTATACGCGCCACAGTAAGTTGACATGAGCCGCGTACATAGTGAAACGGCCCTTTGTCTGGTGTGACATCTTCCAAAAATAACCATGCTTTCATCGCTGGGTGAAAAGTATCGCTATGGATGGTTTTTTGTGGATCGGAATTTTGTTCCTTGATACTGGCGTTATGCCCATGGCGAATTCTTTGCACATAGATCAGGCTGGGGTGGTTTTTGGCTGCCCCGTATTTTAATCTCGCTTGCAAGATTTTGTTTTTTAGAAGTGCTTTTATAGAAGGGCAGTTTTCAACTGTTTTTGTGTCTAATAGAATGCGCTGCGTGGCTGTATCACCCTGTAGCATTTGCCGTGCAGGACCATGTAAGGACGCAAATTCTGATTTGATAGCATTGATGTCTTCGGCTGTTAACAAGCCTTCGGTGATCATCAAGCCATCTCGCGCATATGCCCGCCGTGTGGCTGCTGGGACAAGACCTCGCAGCATGAATAATCTTATTTTGAAGATAAAATGTGCAAGGCAAAGCCTGATAATATGCAAACCTAAAAGGTTTAGCATCCGCGACCCAATGAAAGGGTTCGCCTTAAAGCTTTTGCTTTGCCCAAAAAGCTGGAGAAACCAAACAGGCCACATATATAGTTTGAAGATTTTGGGCATAATTTTATAAAATACGTGTTTACTGTTCAGGGCCAATTTTTAACTTACAGGCTAACATTATCAATCAAATGGTTAAATAAAAATCCCTTTTTTATAAGTTTTCATCAAGTTTCACATGAAAACATAGGGTGACGCGCGCGCAATCATAGTGTAGCTTCATCTCAAAATTCATAATACCAGAATTCATAATAACGGACTTAGCAAAAGAGAGACACCTAATGTATGCCATTCATCATTATGCTGGCGGCAAGGCTGTAGAAAGTAAAAGCCCCCGTTTCGCCCCTATTTATAACCCTTCCATTGGGGAACAAGTAGGTCAAGTGGCCCTCGCCACAAAAGCCGAGGTTGAAGATATTATTGCTATTGCCGATGCGGCCTCAGCGGATTGGGCGGCGACATCGGTTGTTAAGCGGGCGCGTGTTTTGCAAAATCTTACGCATATTCTGTACCGCGAGAAAGATAAATTAGCTGAAGTTTTGTCCAGCGAGCATGGTAAAGTTTTTTCTGATGCACAGGGCGATGTCCAGCGCGGCCTTGAAGTGGCAGAATTTGCCCAAGGTATTCCTCATTTGATAAAGGGTGAGTTCAGCGATAATGTCTCTGGCGGAATGGACATGTATAGCATGCGCAAACCCTTAGGTGTTGTTGCTGGCATTACACCGTTTAATTTCCCTGCGATGATCCCACTGTGGATGAGCTGCATGGCTATCGCGTGCGGCAATACATACGTCTTGAAACCATCAGAAAAAGACCCAAGTGTACCGATGATGTTGGCTGAACTGTGGCAAGAAGCAGGCTTGCCTGACGGTGTGTTTAATGTGGTCAACGGTGATAAAGAAGCGGTTGATACACTGTGTACAGACCCGCGTGTGAAGGCAGTATCATTTGTTGGCTCAACCCCTATTGCCCAGTCTGTTTATGCAACAGCAACAGCCCACGGAAAACGCTGCCAAGCGATGGGCGGCGCTAAAAATCATATGTTGATTATGCCTGACGCTGACCTGAACCAAGCGGCTGATGCCTTAATGGGGGCCGCTTATGGTTCAGCGGGGGAACGCTGTATGGCAATTTCTGTTGCGGTTCCCGTTGGACAAGCCACTGCGGATAAATTGATAGAGATGTTAAAACCCCGTGTCGAAGCCCTGAAAATTGGTCACAGCATGGACATGGACGCTGAAATGGGACCACTTGTCACAGCTGAACACCGCGATAAGGTTAAAAGCTATATGGATTTAGCGATACAGGAAGGCGCTACGGCGGTTGTGGATGGTCGTGATTTTTCATACAACATGCAGGGCTATGAGGGCGGCTATTATCTTGGGGGGGCACTGTTTGATCATGTGCGACCAGAAATGCGGTCCTATAGGGAAGAAATATTCGGTCCAACATTACAAGTCATGCGAACAGAAACTTTTAACGAGGCTATGGACCTGCCATCACTGCATGAATATGGCAACGGCACATCGATTTACACCCGGGACGGTGATACGGCCCGCGCGTATGTGAATAGTGTTGAAGTCGGTATGGTCGGTGTGAACGTTCCTATCCCTGTACCTCTCGCGTTTCATAGTTTTGGTGGTTGGAAAAACAGCGCCTTTGGTGACATGAACCAGCACGGCATGGAAGGCGTGCGCTTTTATACAAAAGTGAAAACAGTGACATCGCGTTGGCCTACAGGAATTAGGTCGGGGGCTGAATTTATCATGCCAACCTTAAACAACGGATAAAACGAATTGGTATTAAACTATAGATCAGATGCCCAAAGCAGATTAAATAGCTAATAATGAGCATCCTATTGATAGCAAAGTGAGTGGATATTATGAAAACAATCTCAAAATATTTAGTTGGGGCGGCGAGCCTTGCTTTTTTAACCAGCTGTGACGCAGTAACGCAGGAAGATAGCCAAGGCTTAAAAGACGGTCATGTCGCTGAGGGGTCATCTTTGAAAGATTTAAACGTCCATATCCCGTATGAAAAATTCACTTTGAAGAACGGTCTGCGGGTGATTGTTCATGAAGATCGCAAAGCACCTATTGTGTCGGTGAATGTTTGGTATCATGTGGGTAGCAAAGACGAACCCGCAGGCAAAACAGGCTTTGCCCATTTGTTTGAACATTTGATGTTCAACGGATCTGAAAATTTTGATGATGAAGTTTTTGTGCCTTTAGAATCAGTTGGGGGCAAGGACCTTAATGGGACAACATGGTTTGATCGCACGAACTATTTTGAAACGGTGCCTACAAGCGCGTTAGAAATGGCTTTGTTCCTTGAAAGCGACCGTATGGGCCATTTGTTGGGGGCAGTGACGGAAGAAAAGCTAAATAACCAACGCGGTGTTGTGCAAAATGAAAAGCGTCAAGGGGATGCGCAACCATTTGGCACTGTTGAATACCGCCAGTTAGAAGGCCTGTTTCCGCCAGGGCATCCTTATCGCCATAGTACTATAGGGTCAATGGAAGACCTTGATAACGCAAGCATGGAAGATGTTCAAAATTGGTTCAAACAATATTATGGGGCGACTAATACTGTTGTTGTGCTCGCTGGCGATATTGACGCTGCAACGGCACGTCCGCTGATGGAGAAATACTTTGGTGATATCGCAGCAGGGCCGCCAGTTCCTGCAATGAAAGCCTTTGTGCCTGTGAAAAGTACCAATGTGGTTGATACAATGATTGACCGTGTGCCGAACACACGGATCTACCGCACGTGGGCTGTACCAGGCCGCACGACAAAAACGCATAAACTATTGTCTGTTGCGGCCAATATACTTGGGGGTGGGAAAAACAGCCGTTTGTATCAATCCCTTGTCTATGACAGCCAAATCGCCAGCAATGTGCAAGTGAATGCCCAGGGGTTTGAACTTGTGAGCCTTTTTGAAATTCAAATCGACCTGAAACCAGACGCTGATGCCGCAAAGGCTGAGCAAATCCTGAATGAAACAATGGACACGTTTTTGCGCAGTGGCCCATCAGCAGAAGAAGTCAATCGGTCCCAGGTTCAGATGGCTGCCAGTGCTATACGCGGGCTTGAAAAAGTTGGTGGTTTTGGTGGTAAAGCTGTCACGCTTGCCCAAGGGGAACTATACGCAGGGGACCCTGGATTTATTACAAAATCGCTTGGTTGGATTACAGGCACCAATGCTGATGCTGTACATAGCAGTGTGAAAAAGTGGCTTCAAAAAGGCTATTATCAGCTTACTGTTAAACCGTATGGGGCTTATGAAACGGTTGCCAGTGATCTTGATCGCAGCCTAGGTTTACCAGCAGTTGGCGCAATGCCCGAACTTGCATTCCCGACCATAGAAGAAGCCACACTCTCAAACGGGATGAAAATTGTGCTTGCGACGCGCGATAGTTTGCCGCTTGTAAAAATGGCCATGCAGTTTGATGCGGGTTATGCGTCTGATGCTGGTGGGAAACTGGGAACGGCTAGTTTTGCTTTGGCGATGTTAGATGAGGGCACTATAAGTCGCACAGCTCTGGAAATTGCCAGCGAAGCTGAAAATCTCGGTGCTGAGATTACCAGTTCGTCGAATTTAGATGTCAGCAGAGTAAGTTTATCGGCCTTAAAACCGACGCTTGGCGAAGCGCTAAAACTATATAGCGATGTGGTGCGCCGTCCAAAATTTGATCAGGCAGAACTGGACCGATTGAAATCTCGCTGGTTAGCGGGAATTGACCAGGAAAAAGCTAATCCTATTCAAAATGTCATTCGTACATTGCCGACGGTGCTTTACGGCGAGGGCCATGCTTACGCCGTCCCTTACCAAGGCACAGGGACTAAGCAATCGATCACGTCTTTAACCCATGATGATCTGGCCGTTTTCCATAACACTTGGGTTCGTCCTGATAATGCGACCTTGATGATCACAGGGGACCTAACAATGGCTGAGGCTTTACCTATGTTGGAAGATGCCTTTGGTGATTGGGGTACGCCGTCCGCTGCCCTGCCAGCTAAAAACATTACGGCTGTGTCAAATGCTAAATCAGCACGGGTGATTATCATTGATAATCCGGGCCTGCCGTCCACAATGGTTACGGCAGCGCAATTATTACCGCCAACAGGGGATGCCAATACCCTGACCCAAAATCTTGCCAATGATATTTTTGGTGGGGAATTTACTGCCCGCTTAAATATGAATATCCGCGAGGATAAGGGTTGGAGCTACTATGCCTATACTACAAATTTTGATGCACGTGGTCCCCGTATGTGGTTGATGTATAGCCCTATCCAAGTTGATAAAACCCGTGAAGGCATTAAAGAAATGCACAGTGAACTAAAGGCATATCTAAGCCGTAAGCCAGCAACTCAGGCTGAACTTATTAAGATGAAAGCTACCAGAACCAACAGTTTACCAGGCGCCTTTGAAACCACAGGGGCTGTGCTTGAAAACATGCTTGATAACCAACGTTTTGGTCGGCCATATGATGATGTGACAACGCTTAAATCGCGCTATGAAGCGATGGGCCTAGCCAGCGTTCAAAAAGCAGCAAACACACTTAAGCCAGATTTTTTGACGTGGATTTTAGTAGGGGACCGTGAAAAAATTGAAGCAGATGTCCGCAGCTTAGACATGGGTCCTGTTGAGATATGGGATAAGGATGGCAAAGTGATTTCTAACTAGGCGAAGACTGTAATCTTACTCGCCTTAACATAAATCAGGAAAGCGCTTTTAACATTAGGATTGAAGCATGGATTTTAATCTAAATGCTGAGCAAACCGCCATTCAAGAAATGGCAAGTGCTTTTGCGACAGATGAAATGGCCCCATACGCCCATGTATGGGACCACGATAAAATCTGGCCGCGTGACATTCAGGCCAAAGCAGGTGCACTGGGTTTTGCTGGTATTTATGTCAGTGAAGATATGGGTGGGGTTGGTCTGTCACGTCTGGAAAGTGTGTTGATTTTTGAACAGTTATCAAAAGCGTGTCCGTCAACGGCGGCAATGATATCCATTCATAATATGGCGACATGGATGATCGACACGTTTGGTAATGATGCTCAGCGGGCAATATTTGTCCCTGCGCTTGCCAGCTTTGATCATATGGCCAGTTATTGTTTGACAGAACCTGGTGCCGGTTCTGATGCTGCATCCCTGAAAACCAAGGCCGTGAAAGACGGTGATCATTATATTCTGAGTGGTGCGAAGGCTTTTATTTCTGGTGGCGGTGTTTCTGACATATATGTTGTGATGGCACGAACTGGCGGTGCTGGTCCAAAAGGCATTAGCTGTTTTATAATCGGAAAAGATACCAAAGGCTTATCGTTTGGGGCGCAGGAAGACAAACTCGGCTGGCATAGCCAGCCTACATGTAGCGTGATGTTTGATGATTGTTATGTGCCAGCAGCCAATTTAATTGGCGGTGAAGGCAACGGATTTAAAATTGCTATGGCGGGTCTGGATGGTGGACGCTTAAATATCGCGGCTTGCAGCCTTGGCGGTGCGGCGCGTGCGCTGGGTGAGACAATCACATACACCAAAGACCGCAAGCAATTTGGCAAGGCTATTGCTGACTTCCAGGCAACGCAGTTTAAGCTTGCGGATATGGCGACGGACCTAGCCGCGGCACAGTTACTACTGTATAGCGCCGCACAAAAAGTTTCGAAGGACAGTCATGGTGCGAGTGCCGCAGCGGCGATGGCAAAGCGTTTGGCAACGGACACTGGGTTTGATGTTGTAAACCAAGCCTTGCAACTGCATGGTGGATACGGGTATTTGCAGGATTACCCCATTGAACGTATCTTACGCGACTTGCGGGTTCATCAAATATTGGAAGGCACGAACGAGATCATGCGTGTGGTTATTTCACGCTACCTACTAAGGGAATAGATGTGACAAACACCGAAACAGACGTTGAGGTTATATTTGAGGTAAAGGGTGGCTTGGGGCTGATTACTCTCAATCGCCCGCGTGCGTTAAATAGTTTAACCCATACTATGATTGTTATGCTTCAACAGGGGCTTGATGCTTGGGCTATCGATGACCAAATAAAGGCCGTTGCGATTGTGGGGGCAGGGGAAAAAGCCTTCTGTGCGGGCGGCGATGTGGTTAAAGTTGTGCAGTCTTATCAGGCTGGGACGGGCGAGTGGCGCGATTTTTTTCATGATGAATATCTGTTAAACATGACCATTGAAAGCTATCCAAAACCCTATATCAGTTTTGTTGATGGGATTACAATGGGCGGCGGCGTTGGGGTTTCGGTTACGGGTGATTATTGGGTGGCGACAGAAAAAACCCTGTTTGCGATGCCTGAAGCGGATATTGGTTTGTTCCCCGATGTGGGCGGTGGCTGGTTCCTGCCGCGCTTGCCAGGGGAAGTGGGGATGTATCTAGCTTTGACCTGCGCCCGTATGAAAACAGCTGATTTGTTTGCCATCGGTCTTGCAACACATGTTATGAAAAGCGCTGAGGTTAATATGGCTGTTGATGCGTTGGCACAGGCTGACATAAAAAGTCATAAGGATGTAAAAGCTATTCTTGACGGCTTTCATACTGACCCAGAACCAGCGCCCATTGCTAGGCATTTGGACATGATTGATAGGCTGTTTAGCGGGTTTGGTGTTGAGGACATAATCAGTGGTTTAGAGCAGGATGGCAGTGACTGGGCGGCGCAGCAGGCTAAAGTTTTGAAACAAAAATCTCCTATGTCGCTTAAATTAACTTTTGAGCAGCTCAAGCGCGGTGCTGGGATGGCTAATTTTGCGGAAAATATGATAATGGAATTCACCCTTGTTAACCATATCATGCGGGGGCATGACTTTTTTGAAGGTGTTCGGGCTGTCTTGATTGATAAAGATCAGGCCCCAGTTTGGTCGCCTAGAACATTGGAAGACATTAGCGAAGGTAACGTTGCTGCGCATTTTGAGCCGTTAAACCCAGATCAGCAACTGAAAATGAGGGCTAATTAACGACGAAACGGTTTAAATTTCTGAACTGAAAAGAGGTATAAAATGACAAGCATTGCATTTATCGGCCTTGGGAACATGGGCTTGCCAATGTGCCATAATTTAATCAAGTCGGGTTATAGCGTCCGTGGTTTTGATGTCAGTCCCAAGGCGTGCGATCAGGCTAAAGCCTATGGCGCCCGAGTTTATGATGCGGTTAGCGAGGCTGTCAAAAAGGCTGATGTGATCATCAGCATGTTACCAAGCGGTGCAATTGTGAAAGATGTTTATCTAGGGGATGACGGCGTCTTGAACCATGCACGGGCAGGGGTGTTATGCATTGATAGCAGCACCATTGCCGTTGCTGATGCACGCCACGTTTCAACAAAAGCGCATGATGCAGGTTTTATGATGATAGATGCACCAGTGTCTGGGGGTGTCCCAGGGGCTGAGGCAGGGACGCTCGCCTTCATGGTTGGCGGTAGTGAACCTGCATTCGAGGCTGCAAAACCAGTTCTTGAGCCGATGGCGGCGAATATTATTCATGCGGGCGGTAATGGCAGCGGGCAGGCGGCTAAGCTTTGTAATAATATGTTACTGGCTGTTTCTATGATTGGAACGGCAGAAGCGTTTAATTTAGGGCAGGCATTGGGGCTGGACCCACAAGTGTTTTTTGATATTGCTTCAAATTCAACGGGGCAATGTTGGTCGCTGAACAATTATTGTCCAGTACCAGGGCCTGTGCTTTCATCGCCTGCTAACCGTGACTATCAAGGGGGATTTGCAAATGCATTGATGCTGAAAGATTTGAAGCTAGCAAAAGGCTGCGCTGAAGATAATTCAATGCATACACCACTTGGTGCATTGGCAGCGAATATATATGACCAAGCTGTTGATGCTGGGATGGGGCATTTGGATTTTTCAAGCATCATTCGTTATTTGCAAGCAAAACATCAACAATAACCTTTTGCTTGGCTGTACTGCACTTATGGCCCACGGTGGACGCAGGCCATAATATCTTGTTTTCGGCGTTAAAATGCAGCTGTATTGCTGGCCCATGTTGTTGTGTTGCCAAAGCGCCTTGATGAAATATTATTGCCTATGCTATTGAAATGTTGACTTGGCTGCGCATCAGTAGAGCATGGCTCACTTTTGCGGACGTTTCCCACTGCAATCGAGTCATTATATTTGTTGTTAGGTTTATTAGCCCTCAGCGAAGCCGTATATTTGATCACGGCTTGAGTGCGATTTGAAACGCCCATAACTTTAAAAATGGCATGCATGTGAGCTTTTACGGTCCCTTCAGCAATGCCGATGCGGGCGGCAATTTCTTTGTTAGGTAAACCGTCAGCTGCCATGACTAGAATTTGTGATTGACGATATGATAATCGGGCAATATCAACAGTGCTTTGTAATTCTTGATCGTAAATATTGTTATGTGCAGACTGGGTACTGGCTTGCTGAGCGGGTGTTGTTTGTGAGTATTGTCCGTCCAACATTTCACGAATAGCAGGGGCAGCTGGGGTTTCGCTCACAGCACCAAAGCCTTCTGTCGGAAGGTTCATAGCTGTGCGTACTGCTTTTACCATTTCCGTTACAGAACTGGCGCGGTCAACGGTATGAATCGAATTCCACAGGGCTGCGTTCGCACTGGCATGGCTTGTTTTTTTGCCGCATGTTATGGCTAAGATAGACGCATTTTTATATAGTCGTTGCACAAGCTTCAAGCAATTGTCGCTGCCCTTCTTAAGCGTGTCTGGATGAAGAATAATAAGCGATATATCGCTGTGATCAGCAGCGCGGCTCAAAAATTCATGCTCGCTCCCTGCTTCATAGATTTGGTTGAAATTTCCAGCGACTGCGACAACTTCGCGCATCGACAGACGGTACAGGTCTTCACCGTCAACAATAAGTGCATTCATAATTTTATCCTCGTGTTTGGCTCCATGACAGAAATGTCGGTGGCGTGCCTTGTGGCTTTGCTCATTTTGGAACACTGAACTATTTGTCGAATTTAAACTGTAAACGAAGATCAGGCAGTCAGGGGAAGCTTGCGCTAAACCGTGCTGGTTTTGCGGTAAACTGTTGATAACATCAGAAAAACGGGTACTATTTGCCACCTATGATATGAGTGATTGTCACAATCATTTTTTTGCTAGGCTTGACGCAATAGTTTTTGCTAGATAGGCAGAGGTAAAAGGGTGGCCGTTTAAGGTGTTGGTCGTGTTTTTATAGGCAAGGCAATAGGGAAATGAAGGTATGTTAAGTGCATCCAGTTTAATTGATAGATTGCCCAATGCAGTTGCCTGTCAGGCCGCTTTGGACGATTTGGATCATCAGCAAGCTCAAATGCTTGATCAGGTGCAAAAATGGGCTTTGATAAATAGTGGTAGCCGCAACTTAGATGGTCTGCAACGGATGGAAGAAACGTTAGTTGCCGCCTTTGCAGAATTAGGGGCAGTCATCAACTTTATTGACCTTGAAGACACAGAAATGGTTACACCGCTTGGTGAAATCAAGAAAATGCCAAACGGACGTATTATAAAGATTTCCAAGCATCCGCAGGCCAATCGGAGGATTTTACTAACTGGGCATTATGATACAGTGTTTGCGAAAGATAGTCGTTTTCAGACTTGCCGTTTTATGAATAAAAATACCTTGAATGGTCCTGGCGTCGCTGACATGAAAGGCGGCATTTTGGTCATGCTGTATGCGTTAAAGTCTTTTGAAACTACACCGTTTTCTGGAACAATAGGCTGGGATGTTATATTATCGCCGGACGAAGAAACAGGGTCACTTGCTTCGGCACAGTATCTTGTGGATCATGCTAAAAATGCGCATATCGGGCTAACTTACGAACCCGCACTAGCCGATGGTACCTTGGCTGGGGAACGTAAAGGCAGCGGCAATTATACAGTGATTGTTCGCGGACGGGCGGCGCATGCGGGACGTGAGTTTGACTATGGGCGCAATGCTGTTGTGCATTTGGCTGGCATTATCAGCAAGCTTTCTGCTTTATCGGGTGGGCGGGCTGGGTTAACGGTTAACCCAGCTGTTATAACAGGTGGGACCGCCCCGAACATCGTGCCTGATCATGCACAGTGTCAGTTTAATGTGCGTGTAAACACACCCGAAGACGCTGAATGGTTTGAAAAGCAAGTGGATGAAATTATCGTCCAGGCTGACCAAGCTGATGGTCTTACTGTAGTTTTGCACGGCGGCCTAAATCGCCCACCGAAAGTGATCAGTCCCGCCAATCAAGCTTTGATGGATATGGTTAGGGATTGTGGCCTAGGGCTTGGTTTTGACGTTCAGTATGTGGCGACCGGCGGATGCTGTGAAGGCAACAACCTAGCAGCTGCTGGCTTGCCAAATGTTGATACATTGGGTGTGCGCGGCGGTGCTATTCATAGTGATAAGGAATTTATGATTGTGGAAAGTTTAAGTGAACGGGCTAAACTATCGACCTTAATTATGATGTGCTTTGCGGCTGGCTACCTTGACGCGGCGCTTAGAAAAGCAAATACTGCGTAAAATATTAAAGTTGGAAGAGGGGAAAATTATGTTGGTTGTGCGACCAGTCAAAAAGGACGATCTAGATGGATTGATAACCCTAGCGGAAAAAGCAGGTACGGGGCTTACCACATTACCAGCCCATAAGCCAACGATGATGGCTAAGATAGAAGAATCGGTTGCCGCATTTATAAGTCCCCCAGATATCTCACGTAAATGTACATATTTTTTTGTGATGGAGGATACAGAAACTGGGATTATTGCTGGCACAAGTGCGATAATCGCAGGTGTCGGTTTTGATAAACCGTTTTATAGTTACCGCTTGTTACATCTGACGCAAGAATCTACAGACCCTCCATGCAGGGTAGATACAGAATTATTGCAGTTATCCAATGATTTTGTCGGTGCAGCAGAAGTTGCAACATTGTTTCTAGACCGCAACTACCGTATCGCAAATGCTGGAAAATTACTTTCCAAAGCACGCTATATGTTTATGGCTGCCCATCCAGACAGATTTTCTGATCGCGTGATTGCTGAATTACGCGGCTGGGTTGATGAAGATAACAACAGTCCATTTTGGGAATCCATTGGTCGCCACTTTTTTGGCATGAATTTTAATGACGCAGACCGCATTAACGGGCAGGGTAATAGCCAGTTTATCGCTGACTTGATGCCCAAGTTTCCCATTTATACTGCTTTGTTACCAACCACAGCACAAGACGTTATTAGCAAGCCGCACGACAGTTCACGCCCAGCCCGCCGTCTGCTTGAACAGGAAGGGTTTCGGTTCTCAGGGGCCGTAGATATTTTCGATGGTGGCCCAACAATGGAAGTGTCCCGACAAGGAATATGGACAGTCAGGGCAACACAAAAAGGATTACTTGGCGGTATTGTTGACGGCGAAGTAAAAGACCCTCAACATATGGCTGCTAACATAGATATACAGGACTTTCGTGTGACGTTGACCAATGTGGTTGAAACTGGAACGGGTTTATGGGTGCCAGCCAATGCCGCAAAGGCATTGAATGTCAATCAAGGCGATTTGGTTAGCTACGCGCCGTTGCAGGCTAAACCAGAAAATGAAAAGGGCTTGTTATGAGCCAATTTATTAATGGGGAATGGCAGCATTCAGGCGTCACTGAAATGTTAAGCACTGATCCATCAAGTGGTGCTTGCATCTGGTCAGGTTATGAAGCGACAAGCATGGATGTAGACGCTGCCATAAATGCCGCCACAGCAGCTGGCCCCACTTGGGCAATGACGGCGCTTGATGACCGTATGTCCATAATAAGCCGTTATGCTGATTTGGTGGTGC
>JABABO010000364.1 GCA_014238195.1 Kordiimonadaceae bacterium
CTACAAAAGTGATTTCTTTACCCCTGTACTGTGCAAATAAACGATCATACACTTCAAAATAAGTATTATGTTTTATGCAGGAATAGGGGCTTTTTTTAAAGGCCTCAACGGATTTCATTCTGTATCCTATCTTAAAAATATCATGGCTACCTATAGCGATAACACCCTAAAGCTTCAAGCGCCTATTGACTACGTCCACTAATCCAACGCAGCTGAAAGAAAACACCTACGACATAACATGCAAGAAACAGAAGATAAAACTGCATCAGTAGCGGGTCTTCAAACTCCGTCACAATTGGGTCACCAACAGGCAGTCTTCGTAAACCATCCGTTATGGCTGGTATCATATGAAACAGAAATGTCGCTGAATAACTTATGGCTTGAAAGAAAGCCGACCAGCGACCAAACAGGGAATATTTTTCCATCACATAACCAGCAAAAACCGCCAACAAGGTTAAAATTCCTAGAACATGTGCAGGTCCAAACCCCCCTTGATTAAAGATCATTAAAGCTGTGATAGCCGCAATGAGCGTAAACCACAGATACAACCGACCAGACAGCTGTGAAAAAGCTAAAACCCGATGCTTTGCTAAAGCATATATTCCTGACACTAGGGCTAAAATGCCAATAATAGTATGAAACCACCCTAGCACTGTTATTTCTGGCATTTGCTTCTCCATCCAAATATCTATATCATATCCACGACTTACTAGCATGTTGTGATTAGAAAACAAATTCGAATTTGAAAAGCTTGGACGCAGAGTCATTTTTCTAGGGGCATAGTGTAGTTAGCGTATACGAGACTTCAGTCCTCTGGCGGATTAGAAAAGGATTCCCACATCTCATATCCACCCTTGTTTTCAAGGATGTTTTGTAAAGCGGTTACAACACGGCGCTCATACTTGCACCCCGTGTCCTTGCTTAAAATATCTATGGCTTTATTGAACAGTAATCCAGCGCGGTGCGCACGGGCAGAGACCATACCAACAAAGGCGTTTGCAACGGCCAATATTCTGGCAGACTTTTCTATCTCATCTTGTAGCAAGCCTTTAGGGCTGCCGCTTCCATCGACATGTTCCTGAATTTGTGCCAGTGCTGCACCGACAGGGCCGTCAAAATGCAGATCAGCCACCAGTCTAGCGCCCCGCGTCATGCTTTCACGGATCAAGGCGACCTCTTCGGGGGCAAGTTTACCGTCTTTCGTTAGGATTGCTGTGGGTACAAACACTTTGCCAATATTAACAAGTTGGCCCGCAATTAAACAGGTTTCCTGTGTCACCGTGTCCAATTTCATCTCACAAGCGATTGCGCTGGCCACACCAGCAACCCGCTTGCTATGAAATTTTGACCAAGGATCGCGGGCATCAATGATTTGGGTAAGTGTTGACACAAGCTGCTTTAAAAGTTTTTCACCACGTTGATGTGCCCCCATCAATTCAGTGATATCCTGCATAACCATTAAAACACTGTCTTGAGATTCCGTGCGACTTGTCTCAACGCTTTGACCAAGTGGTAAAAAATCCACTGCAACAATATAGGTTGGAGTATCGTCAGAATACGACGCTTTAGTTCCCTGAATATTTGGAGTTTTTGAAGTATTTGGTAGATTTTCGAACTCTGCCACACGTGGAATGGTCATTAATGTGCGCATCTTTTGACCGCTTGAGGCTTGTTTAATTCCTTGGGATATTTGTTCACTCTCATTGCTGCTAAAAGCTGTGTCTATGCGGCGATTTAGCAAATCATCAACACTGATACCTGTTATTGTTTCCATCTGTTTATTTGCAAATTGAACTTTTTTACTCAATGGATTAATGGCAGCAATTGCTGTGGGCTGGCTATCACTTACTGATTGCAAGAACTTGCTCAGCTCAGTATTTTGTGCTGAAAGCTGGGCTTGTTTTTGAAAAGCTATTTCCAAACGCTGCGATACGCCGTGCCGCCAAGCTAAAATGATGATAGCCAATACAGATATGGTCGTTAATGAGAGCGATATAACCAAATTATCACGCCTGTCGGTTATATCTGTGAAAGCTTCACTTTTCGTTATAGTATGCACAAGTATCCAATCAACAGGGGCCGATAACTCGCGCCCTGTGACCAAAACTTGATTGTTATTATAATCATACAGTGTGTCAAATCCACCTGGTGCGAGGGCTGCGAAATGAGCAGCAGTATCTTGGCGCATAGCCCCGATACGCCCGCCGTGTTGAAGGGGCGTTAAATGCTGAACCATTTGATTCTCGAAGGCTGATATTACATAAGTTTCAGCCGTTTCAGCGTGGTTTCCTGGTTGTTGTAATGTGACCCAAAACTCAGCGTCCAAGGGCCGCGCCCCAATAACCCAAGCAACATAATGGCTATCACTGTCTTGTGTGCTGTTACCCATACCATCAACAACATTAATCGCAGCGCCAAAGATTACCAGCGGAATTTTATCATCCAACATAGGTCCAAGTTTGATAAACGATCGAAAATTGTCATTCAAGGATGGTAAGTCACTGGCATTTAAAACTGGCATACCAACCGATGAACCAAGCGAACGACCCTTCTTATCAAACACCGCCAAGCCCGCGCGTTGCGGTCGTTTAACATTAGCATCTATGGAATCTGTAGCGCGTTTTTCATGAAAACCAGCCCGTTCTGATTCCGCCGATAATAAAGCATATACGAACCCACGTTGCGCACCTGCACTTTCAAAGGTTTCAGGATCGGTTATCATTGTCGCATAAAGTTGCAGCGACGCATCTGCGCTAAGCTCGTCCACAGCACCTAGGTGACGGTTTAACCAAGCGGAAGCATCTGTTGCACGGCTTTCCGCGATAAGGTCCATACGGTCACGCCAGCGTTCTAAACCTTCTTTTGTTTCATTGATGGCAAGTTGGTAGATCACGAATATGCCAATGGATGTCAGACCGATAAGAATTGCCGCAGCTTTAATAATAGTGGGAAAGGTTGATGATTGCTCAGCTTTCGTCATCGTGGGATCATTTGGCATCATTTATCCTTAACTTATGTGGTGCTTATGTGGGCACTCGGCGTGATATTTTGTCACAATTAAGTGGGTAAAATTCCATATTTCTTTTTTCTCTTTAAAACCCATTAACATTCTTTGATGCATAATATCTTAACGAATCAGAATGAAATCAGGTAATTTAGGTTTTTATGGTGCTATGCTTTAAAAATATTGCTCTTTGTCAATACCCTCGTAACGCTTGGGGGACATGTGCGTTTGCAATTTGCATATGGATTGGATTATTGTGCAGCTCAGAAACAGCACTTAAAGCAGACCCCATAAAATTATTTGGCGCAAGTGAAACTGCGCTCAATAAAAAGAAAGATTTTGGTCAATGGGCTGAAATGTGGGGTCGCCATTATCTAAAACCTTCAAATCGAACCGATCAAATGCCTACTGAACAGCACTCACCCCAGCCGTGCGCAGGTTTGATGCGTGGTCACTGCAACCGTGGGGCTTGGGATGTTTTTGTTAAAGACCAAAAAGCTTTGATCAGTGCAGGCCAAACTATAGACGTTACGCTGCAAGCCGTGAATGATTTTATGAATAAAACACGGTATATTATCGACCCCATAAACTGGGGAATAAAAGATTTTTGGGCGACCCTTGATGAATTTATGATGAAAGATGGGGACTGCGAAGATTACGCCATCAGCAAGTATGTCACATTGAAGCGTTTAGGTATTCATATGGATACCATGCGTCTTGTCGTTTTGCAGGATGAAAATTTACGTGCAGCCCATGCTGTGCTGGCTGTCTACACAGATGACAGTGCCTATATTATGGATAATCAAGTCAATGATGTCGTTCCCCATGAACAGATTTTACATTACCGCCCCGTCTATAGTTTGAATGAAAATGGATGGTGGTTGCATCAACGGCGACGCTTTGGACGCTAAACTCAATAATCAGGATAAAGAAACATAAGTCATGAACCCTACAGAAGAAAAAATATTGGCTGATTTATCGGAATATACCAAAGATATCCGCAAGCATGTCAGTGGTCGCTTTGCGCTGATTATTGCCGCTTCAAAATTACCCCGACATTTGAACGAACCTCATTATCGTCGTCAAACGGCGGCGGCTTTCCGACCCTTAGTTGAACGTGGTTCAAAAATATTCTCCTTACCTAATTATGATATGGCAATCATTACAAACGGTTCAACACTTGACGATATAGAACGGGCTTTAGTGAATGTAAGGCATGAACTGCGCGAAGCACCTGTTATCCAAAGCCTAGACCCAGTACAAGGGATCACGGATGCCTTCACCCAGTGGTTTGATCTTGAAAAGCATTATGAACAATTTGCCACAAACATTAAAAAAATTATTACAGCCTTGAAAACAGGGACAGAAATGCCTGTTTTAGATACGCCAGCAGCTCAACTCGATTTAGCAGCTAAAGGGACTAACCCAAAGGTGCGCCCCAATGGGGAAAAACAAAAAACACTTTTGAATGAAGTTGTCAAAACCGCACAACAGGATATGAAAAAATCTTTGGCTTCAAATATGAAGAAAGTCCAATATGTACCCATAGAAGCCCCATTAGGTGAAAAAGAGGAAAGGCTTTTAGACCCAGAATTATTATTACAACTCAAAACAGCACTGCAGTCTATGGACGCGACGTCCTTTGTCAGAAAGCAGAAAGTCATGGCGATTATTGGCACACAAGCCCCATTGCCGATTTTAGAACACCGTTACACCGCAATGCAAATATTGCTTGACGATTTATTGCCAAAAACAAAGCTGAAATCAGATGCCCATTTATCCCGCTATCTTGAAGAACTTCTGATCGAGCGCATGTTAGTATCCAGACTTGATATGTCGGTTAGCGGGTCTGTAGTCTCCAGCATACGGGCAACATCACATGCAGTTTTAAACGCCCCATTCGATACTTTTGAAAAGTCATTGGGGGCTATGAAGCATAATAAAATTGTCATCGAATTTTCAATTCTGGATATTATGTCTGACCCCAGC
>JABABO010000321.1 GCA_014238195.1 Kordiimonadaceae bacterium
ACTTACAATGATTCTGGCGTTCTTGGGTTTATGTGAGCCAGATAACAATTAAGGACTATGCGTGGCTGATAGTAAGCATTTTTTACCACAAGAGGTTATTCGTGCAAAGCGCGAAGGTAAATCTGTGAGCGCTGAGGATATCCGCGCGCTTGTGCAGGGGATCACGGATGACAGTGTTGCAGATGCACAAGTGGCTGCGTTTGCGATGGCTGTGTTCTTTCAGGGTATGGACCCAGACGAAGGCGCAGCGCTAACGCTTGCTATGCGCGATAGTGGGCGTGTTATTGATTGGACAGCCAACGGCCTTGAAAAAGATGCGCCGATTGTTGATAAACATTCAACAGGCGGGGTTGGTGATAAAGTATCCTTGATGCTGGCACCGATTGTAGCGGCGTGTGGGGCTTATGTTCCAATGATTTCAGGTCGCGGTCTTGGTCATACGGGCGGCACACTGGATAAACTTGATGCAATTCCCGGCTATATTGCCCGTACCGAACTGGACAGCTTTACGCAAATTGTCCGTATGGTCGGTTGCTCGATCATTGGACAAACGCAAGAATTAGCCCCCGCTGATAAGCGCTTTTATGCCATCCGTGATATTACGGCAACCGTTGAATCAGTGCCTTTGATCACGGCTTCTATTCTATCCAAAAAGCTAGCTGCGGGACTTGGCGCGCTCGTGATGGATGTGAAAGTAGGCAACGGTGCCTTCATGAATAATATGGATGATGCCATACAGCTTGCTAAAAATATTGTTCGAGTTTCCTCGGCTGCGGGTGTACCAACGAGCGCCTTAATCACTGATATGAATAGTGTTCTAGGCCGCACAGCTGGTAATGCAGTAGAAGTTTTAGAATCTATCGAGTTTTTGACAGACCCCAAAGACGCCGACACACGCCTGCTAGAAGCAACATTAGCCCTTGCTGGTGAAATGCTCGCGCTGTCAAAAGTCGTGACCACACCCAAGGACGGTGTCAATGAGGCGACAAAAGCCTTGCATGATGGGCGTGCTGCTGATGTGTTTGCCCGCATGGTACGCGCACATGGTGGACCAGTTGATTTTGTAGACAATCCCAAAAAGCACTTGGTCCTTGCTAAACAAAAACAGCCGCTAAGGGCAAAAACCAGTGGTTATATTAGCCAAATGGATACCCGTGGCATTGGAATGACAATTGTGGGAATGGGCGGCGGTCGAACGAACCCAACACACGATATTGATCATTCTGTTGGACTGAGCCAGATTGTTCAGATTGGCGACCATGTTGAAGTTGGTGACCCGTTACTGATGGTAGAAACCGATGATGACGCGGTCATGCAGCGTGCCTTGAAAAACTTGGATGGAATGATTAAAGTTGGTGAAAACCCTGCTGCGGTTAGCTCTATCATCAATCAACGTATTATAGGATAACAGCATGAAACGGGCTTTTATACTTGTACTTGACAGCTTTGGTATCGGCGAAGCACCCGATGCTGCTAAGTTCGGCGATGTGGGTGCGAACACATTAGGGCATATTGCTGATTGGTGTGCAGCAGGCCGCACAGATAAAAACCGAATGAAGGCAGGCCCCTTGTCTTTGCCGAATTTAGACATGTTAGGGTTAGGGCTTGCTGCTAAAAATGCCACAGGTACTATTCCAGCTGGCCTTGATTTCATGGGTCAACCAAGTGGACTATACGGCGCGTGCAGAGAGCAATCCTTTGGCAAGGATACGCCTTCTGGTCATTGGGAAATGGCAGGTGTGCCTGTGCGTTTTGACTGGGGTTACTTTCAACGTGACTATCCTAGCTTTCCCAAAGAATTGACCGATGCTTTAATCACAGAATGCTGCCTGCCTGGGGTTCTTGGCAATTGCCATGCCTCTGGCACCGTGATTATCAATGAGTTAGGTGATGACCATATAACAAGCGGCAAGCCCATTGTTTACACAAGCGCTGACAGCGTTTTTCAAATTGCTGCCCATGAAAATCACTTCGGCTTAGACCACTTATATGAAGTCTGTGATGTCGCCCGCAAATTGGTTGATCCTTATAATATTGGCCGTGTGATTGCCCGGCCATTTGTGGGCACAAGTGGTGAATTTGAACGCACAGGCAACCGCCGTGATATTGCCACACCGCCCCCCAGCCCAACTTTGCTTGATAAACTCAGCAAAGCAGGTCATGAAGTGATTTCGGTTGGCAAAATTGCCGATATTTTCGCGCATCTTGGGGTTACTCAGAAAATAAAAGCAACTGGATTACATGCCTTGTTTGATGCCACGCTTCAACAAGTGCAATCAGCCCCTGATGGGGCATTGGTTTTTGTGAATTTTGTTGATTTTGATTCCGCCTATGGTCACCGCCGTGATGTTGCAGGCTATGCCAATGCCTTAGAAGAATATGATGCGCGATTGCCCGAGCTTTTGGATATTTTAGAACAGGATGATCTGGTGATTATGACAGCCGATCATGGCTGCGACCCCACTTGGCCTGGGTCAGATCACACGCGCGAATTTGTGCCTTTTTTGGCGTATGCTAAAAAATTAAGACCGCGTGACCTTGGGGTACGTGATAGTTTTGCCGATATTGGTCAAACAGTCGCTGACCACCTTGGCATTACCCCCATAAGCGAAGGCATTTCAGTGCTGGAGTAACCCTTAATGCGGGCGGTTAATTTCTTCCAGTAGCGTTTGAATTGCTTTATTTATGTCATGATCTGACACACCTTGTGTGATGGGTGTCAGTAAACCATCATCAAAACTAAAATCAACACGTGTCCCTTGGTCTAAAACTGCAAACCCCATAGGATATGCATAGTCACATTGCGCTAAAATTATGGGATCACTTGGCTGCTTTGGGCGTGGTAGTGCTGGTGTTCCATCCAAAGACATCAAGTCAATTTCCCTAGCTATAAATGGCATAAGATCACGGTGGCCGGTGGGCAAATTTCCATTTGCGCCTAGGACAATGAAAGGAACACGCGTTAACGTATCAGTGAAATCAGCCATATGGCCTGTAATATTATTCACGCTGTCACCCACATGCTCGCCGTGGTCTGACGTAATGATCACCAGTGTGTTTACAAGTGTACCATCGGATTTTAAATTGGAAATAAGGTTTCCAATCGCGCTATCTAGGCTTTGGATAGCCTTTTTATAAGTTGCCTGGGCATCCCCAGAAATAATTACAGAACGATCATACGGGTAATGGACACTATTGAAATAAGTTATGTGAAAAAACGGTTTTGCCGCGTTTATCCTAGTCTGTAAATATGTGCGAGTGTGTTGTGCTGTCGCGGCATCACGCTGTACAGCCGCCATATTAGGGGCAATCCAACGATCTGCATTGCCACCAAAAACTAATGATGCAATGTCATACCAATCAAGGGAGACGGCCTCGGACGTGCTGATATCATATCCTGCGCTTTGCAGCATTTGTAAGGGCTTTTGCACCATAGGGGCTTTGCTGCGCATCAAGCCATAATCTATAGGCAGTTTGCCACTAAACATTGTATAAAAACTGAAATGTGTGCAATTGGATACGCTCTGATGATCTAGGGATATTTGCCCTATTTCCCCCAACTGCATAAGATTGGGGGCCGTTATTGGCAACAGTGGGTCTTCTTGCTTTAATTCTTGCGAACGTAGGCTATCAATGACAATCACCAAGATATTTTTAGGTTTTCCAGCTTTAATACCCTCTATATGAATATTGGGTATTTGCATCGCTTGGCTGTTAAAATATGGCAAACTAAACGGATTTAACTGCATCGGCCCCAGCAAGGGTTCTAAAACGATTTTAATATAATAAGGGTGTGGATACCAAAAAAGCGGTACGGTTCGTTTTGTATTTTGCGTAATAATATTTCCAGAAAAATACCCTATGGCATAAGATGTTTGCGCAGCTAAAAAGGCAATTACAGTTAGGGCTATCATCGGGGCTGTTTGATGCCTTGTTTGCCTGTTTAGACGTTTACTAACAAGATACGACCAAAAACAAAAAACAAAAACGACAACAATCACAAAGCCCAAAAGCTGATCTAAACCAATGCCTATATGCCCTGTGTCAATAAACGAATCTTTAATAACAGCATGGGCAAGAAACCAATTTATATGCACACCAGCAACGCCGTAAGTCACGCTTTCGCTTAATGAATAACCAATGAAACAAAACCGCATTATATGAGCGGCGATTATATGAAGCGCTTGTGCACTATAAAGCACTAGCCAAGCGGCCCCCCATAAAAACAGACCATAAGCGGTTGAAACGGTGATGTTTCCCTGAATTATACTTGGCAGCATAAGACTGAAAACCAAAAGCGCAAGCATCACATAGTCAATATATGAGAGTAATTTCAGTGTATGAATACGCTGCATAATCATAGACTAAGGGTACGGGGCTTTTGACTAACGATCAAGTCACCATTCATGGCCTTAATGTTTTGCAGCTAATTCCACAGCCTGCCAAACACGCATAACATTGCCACTTAGGATTTTTGCAATGTCTTGATCACTATAGCCGCGCTTCATAAGCCCAGCAATCAAATTGGGGTAGGACGCAACGTCTTTCAGACCAACAGGTAAGCTATCCCCCACACCATCATAATCGGAACCAATACCGATATGGTCAACACCTGCGATTTTCGCCACATGATCAATATGATCAAGTACATCATTCAGCGTTGCAAAAGGATAAGGATTTGCAACAGCATAATTTTTCCTGAATGCGTCTTGCGCTTCAGGGGATTCTTGCAAACCGTTTGCAGCAAGGTGTGCTTCATAAGCTGCTTGCCTTTTATCGCTGTATTCATTCGCGTCTTTTGAAATAAAACTGGACCCGTAGTTAATCATGATCACGCCACCATTTTTTACAAGGGCTTTGATCATTGCATCGTCCATATTGCGCTCAAACCCTGGTGTGAATTTACGAGCGCTGGAGTGGCTAGCGATAACAGGAACGTCCGTGATATCCATCACTTGCCAAAAGGCGCCATCTGACACATGACTGATGTCAACCATAATGCCAAGATCATTCATGCGCTTAACGGCTTGCACACCAAAATCGGACAAGCCCCCCCATTTTTTATTGTCGTCATAGCTACTGTCAGATATTTGATTTGCCTTGGAGTGCGTAAGCGTTACATAACGAATCCCGCGATCATAAAAGTAATCCAGATTTGCTAGGTCATTGATGATGGGGGAGCCATTTTCCATACCAAGTGGCAGGGCAATGATACCTTCGCTAAAAGCTTGTTCTACCTCAGCGACTGTTTTTACGATGCGGTACTTATTCGGTGCTTCACTCGCAATGCGCTCAACAAGGACAATCATCGCTTCCGCATGATCTTTTGCTTTTTGTGTAACACCATAATCCGCAGGCGTATAGATTGACATAAAAGGGGCATTTAATCCGCCTTTGAGCGCGCGAGGATAGTCAAAATCACCTGATTCTGTGGCTTTACTAACATCATCCCATTTATCATTTAAACGATAAGGCACATCAATATGACCATCAACAATCAAGGTATTATTGGCAAGCTGGTTAGCCCTCTTTTGTAAATCTGTGTCTTCGGCACTGGTTGATGTTGCCATAAAAAGCGCAAGGAGGCTGCCTGCAATGATCGATTTATTCATAATGATCCCCTATGGTTTCATGTTAAGTGATCAATTTGATCCCATTAACGCTGTTGATATATGGAAAGTAAGTCCAGCTGCAATATAGGCAAGCGCAAACAAATAAGCGACCATAAAAACTGTCCAATTCAGACTATTTGTTTCGCGTCGAGCTACGGCGATTGTTGATAAACACTGCGGTGCAAAAACAAACCAAGCAAGGAAAGCAAGGGCTGTTGGCAAGCTCCAAGCGCTACCAAGGATCGCCACCAAACTGCCTGCAACTAAATCTTCGCTGCCTGAAAGGGCATAGACAGTCCCAAGCGCCCCAACAGCCACCTCACGTGCGGCCATACCAGGCACCAGTGCAACTGAAATTTCCCAGTTAAAGCCGATGGGTGCAAAGATATACTCAAGAACAGTACCAATTTTACCAATGAAGCTGTAATGAATAGCAGGCCCAGTAGCGCCTTCAGGTGGATAGGGAAAAGTGCCAAGGACCCACAAAATCATCATACTGTATAAAATGATTGTTCCCGCGCGGCGTAGGAATATTTTTGCGCGTTCCAAAAGTCCTGTGAAAATGATCCTGATATTTGGCATTTGGTATTTTGGTAGTTCCATCAAAAACGGTTGATTTTCACCTTGCAGTGACGTGCGTTTCAGCACATAAGCGACAAGCAACGCACTGATAATCCCAATTATATACAATATAAACATCACAAGCCCTTGCAAGCCAACTGTGGCACCCATCACATTAGTGCTTGGAATAAACGCAGCAATGATAAGGGTATAAACTGGCAGACGCGCCGAACACGTCATCAATGGCGCAATAAGAATGGTTGTCAAACGGTCTTTCGGATCAGCAATGGTCCGTGCCGCCATCATGCCTGGGATCGCGCAAGCAAAGCTCGACAAAAGCGGAATAAAAGCGCGGCCATTTAAGCCAACAGACGCCATGAGCCGGTCCATTAAAAATGCAGCCCGTGCCATATAACCTGTAGATTCGAACACCAAAATAAAAGCAAACAAAATTAGAATTTGTGGCAAAAAAATTACGACACTGCCAACACCTGTCAACAAACCATCATTGATGAAACTTCTTAGCAAACCATCACTTAAATTCGTAGCTACGATATTTTGCATGCCGATAAAAGCGCTATCAATGATATCCATTGGTGTCTCAGCCCAAGCAAAAACGGCTTGAAACATCAAAAATAATAATGTGAGTAAAATAACCGGCCCTGCAACACTGTGCAACAATAAACCGTCTAAGATACGGGTGGTTTTATGGCCGATACCTTCGCTTAAAGTGACCGATTTGGCTAATTCGCGTGCGGCTATTTGGCGGGCTGAAACGGTGTCTAAAGATGGTTCAGCGATAGGGGTAATACCCTTAATGAGCCGGTTCACAGTATGAACTAACCCCTCAAGGCCCTTTCTACGGACTGCGATAGTTTCAATCACAGGCACGCCAAGGCGGTCACTTAGGGCTTTCACATCAATAGTAATTTTTTCACGCGCAGCAAGGTCAGTCATATTAAGCACCAGCACCATAGGCGTGCCAAGGCTTTGCAGCTCCAAAACAAATCGTAAGTGCTGACTAAGATTCGTCGCGTCGACCACAGCAATAATCGCTTGAGGCTTACTTTCACCAACACGTTCGCCGCGCAGAATTTCCGATGTAATCAATTCATCAGGACTGCGCGCTGTCAAACTGTAGGTACCAGGCAGATCAATCAGTTCAATATTGGGGTAACCATGTAGGATACCTGTACGACGATCAACGGTCGCCCCTGGGTAATTGGCGACTTTTTGGCGTAAACCCGTTAGCGCGTTGAAAAGGGCTGACTTACCGCAATTTGGGTTTCCAACAACCGCGACAGTCGCGGTTTGTTCCTGCGCTGCATGTGGCATAGATTTACTCGGACTTCACTAGAATAAAATTGGCTTGTTCGCGGCGTAAGGCAATCGTCATACCATCAACGAGCACCGCAATGGGGTCACGCCCAAACGGACTGTGATGCAGAAGCTCTACCCCAAGGCCTTCCGCAAAACCCAATTCCCGTAAGTGATCTGTCATCTTATGGTCAGCCACATTGGTCGGGTTTAGGAAGCTTGCAACATGACCTTTAAAGCCTTTTTGCATCTCGCCAAGTTTACACGAAGTATCGAGCATATGATAATCCCTTGTTATACTCTTCAAGTATATTAAGAACGATTCTTAATTTCATTTTTACTAGCATGAGAATAAAAAGGCCGCAAGACATGGATTGTCATGCAAATTTAGAACGCACTCACTGGGGAGCTGTCACTCCTGCTTTATGAAACCTATGCCTGCGTTCCCTGAGTTATAACAGTATCGCGCGCATAAATATCCGCAGGATTAAAACTGATATCACTGGCTTCAAGCTGTTGGTAAAGGGGCCCAAAATCTTGGTAGGTTGCTTCCAGAAGTTCTTTAAAACTATCTATCACCCAGTATGTTTGTTGAAAGTCATCAATGCGGTAATTGGTTTGCATCAAACGCTCTAGGTCAAAATGCAAGCGATGTGGGCTATCACTTTCCAATGAAAACACGCTTTCCGATTTACTAGACACAATACCCGCACCATAAATACGCAGCCCATTAGGGGTATTGATTAATCCGAATTCTACCGTATACCAATAAAGTCGTGCTAGGTTGGTCAAAGCACCGCAACCGTTCGCACGCTGACCGCCTTTACCGTAGGCTTGCATATAATCGGCAAACACTGGATCAGCTAACATCGGGACATGGCCAAACACATCATGAAAGACATCAGGTTCCTGTAAATAATCGAGCTGTTCTTCGCTACGAATAAAATTGCCCGCAGGAAACCGTCGGTTAGCCAAATGATCAAAAAACACATCGTCTGGCACAAGGTCTGGCACAGCGACCACGCGCCAGCCTGTCAGTGCATGTAATCGCTTTGACAAAACATCAAAATTAGGGATGCCGCTATCCGAAAGCTTCAACTGTTTTAAGCCATCCATGAATTCATCACATGCCCGACCCTGCAGCATCTTCGATTGCCGATCAAACAAACGGTCCCAGCGACCGTGTTCCGCTGGGCTAAAAGCATCCCAGTTTTGATCAACGGTATAATCTGCGGCTATGTCTACCGTGCGGCCTTGGCGTGTTGTCACTTGCATGGTTTGTTTGCTCGCTTGCTTACTGTTGGACAATAGTTTGATCAATCGCACCAAAGATACTATCACCGCGACGATCCATCATTTCAATTTTAATTGTATCACCAAACTGCATAAACGGTGTAGACGGTGCCCCATTTTCAATTGTTTCAATCATACGAATTTCAGCAATGCAGCTATAGCCAACTCCACCATCAACAATCGGTTTACCTGGCCCATCACTTAGTTTATTTGACACAGTACCCGAACCGATAATCGCCCCAGCTGTCAGTGGGCGCGACTTTGCAGCGTGGGCCACCAGTTCACCAAAGTGAAACGTCATATCAACACCTGCATTGGGTTCACCAAATTTCTCACCGTTTAGGTGTGACGTCAATGCTAAGGATAAAACCCCGCCTTTCCATGAATCACCAAGCTCATCAGGCGTAACACAAACAGGGCTAAAAGCGCTTGATGGCTTACTTTGAAAGAAACCAAATCCTTTAGCGAGCTCCCCTGGTATCAAACCACGCAGCGACACATCGTTAACAAGCATGATCAATTGAATGTGATCAAGTGCGTCTGATGCGCTCACCCCCATTGGTACATCATCAACAATCACTGCGATTTCTGCTTCAAAATCAATGCCCCAGCCTTCATCGGTTGGCATGACAATGTCCTCGCGTGGACCAAGGAAGCTATCGGACCCACCTTGATACATCAACGGATCGGTCCAAAAAGTAGCCGGCATTTGAGCCCCGCGTGCTTTGCGTACAAGTTCAACATGGTTGACATAAGCAGACCCATCAGCCCATTGATACGCACGCGGCAAAGGTGATGCACATTCGGCTTGATCAAATGGTAAGCCTTCATAGGCGCCAGATTCCAACGCCTCAAAGCGTTTTTGAAGCCTTGGCAACACATCCGCCCAATCATCAATTGCGGCTTGCAGTGTTAGCGCAATATCAGTCACAGCCACCATGCGCTGAAGATCGTGCGATACAATAACTAAAGTGCCATCACGGCCATTTTTGAGGGAAGCTAATTTCATTGATCAGACTTTCTTCATTAAATTTTAAAACGTCACGCTATATCTTAACCTTCTATTTTACAAAAGCGAAGGATTAGTGCAGTGTTAAAAGTGCTCAGCGTTTTTACTTGCATGTATATTAGTTTCACAAGAAACTTTATGCAAGTGTTGAATAAAGAATAACATGTTTTGTGTATGAGGAGTTCATCAATATGACAAATGATAGTGAAGACATACTGCACTTAAGTGAATTTTTACCGTATCGTTTAGCTGTTTTATCAAACCGAATTTCTCGCGCTATTGCAGACCGTTATGAAGAGCGCTTTCAAATTACTCTGCCCGAATGGCGGGTTATGGCTGTACTTGGTGAAAAGCCAAATATTTCAGCCAGCGAAGTCGCAGAACTCTCGGCGATGGATAAAGTCGCTGTTTCACGTGCTGTTAACAAATTAATTGACACCCATAAGCTGGAGCGCCATTTCGCGCTAGAAGATAAACGACGTTCTGTTCTAGCGCTATCGAACGATGGTCAACAGGTTTATGATGATATTGTACCGCTCGCGTTAAGTTATGAGCAAACCATCATCGAGCAGCTTACTGATGTGGAACGTACAGTCCTAAAAGGCTTACTAGATAAATTAGATGACATTCAGTTGAGCATGTGATGCCAAAAAAAATCTTTAAAAATTCTGTAAAAATTCTGTAAAAATTCTTTATTAGGCATAACCCGCCATGTCATAAAAAACTGTGGACCAGTCTTCTATATTAGACCCCAGAATAACCGACAAAAGTATACGGGATTTCAAGGCATTTAAACTGCGAGAAGGAACAAGACCGCGTTTGATCAAATCAATTTCAGCGCCTTTATAGCCATATGTCCCTTCAAACACACGACCTTCCCCTGCCCGACTTGCAAGGACAACAGGGATATTTTGGGCGATAATCGCCAGCGTATCAGACCAAGGTTCATTCACGTGACCCGCACCCAAACCTTCGATAACAAGCCCATCATAAAGCTTTGCAGCTGCGGCTAACAGACGGGTGTCGTCATCAAATGACACTTTTAGTAATCCTACATGTTTTATAGGTTCCGATGGCATTAAAGCCAGTTTGGGGGGCTGGGCGATATCGTTCAGTCCTACAATGTCCCCTTCAATAATGCGGCCTATGGTGCCATGCTCAGAACGAAACGCCCCCACATCACTTGTATGGCTTTTTGTCACGCGCCACGGGCTATGTATTTCGTTATTCATGACAAGGGCAATCATACCACCCTTATCGTGCAGATGAATCAGTGCCCGTGCACTGCTAAGCAGGTTTAATGGCCCGTCAGCAGACGGCAGACCCGCATGACGCATCGCACCTGTGAAGACAACTGGTTTTTCGCCGCAATATATTAAAGATGCAAGAAACGACGTTTCTTCCATTGTATCCGTGCCTTGCGTGATTAAAACTGCGTCTGCCGTTACAGATTCAATGTGACGGCATAATTTTGCGATCACCTCAAAGCTTAAGTTCGCTGACCCCACTGACGTTAAGGTCTCAGCCGTAAAGTGGGCTATTTCCGTTAATCCTGGTACAGCTTTGATCAAATCAGTCGCTGTGAGCTGCGGTGATACACCCCCAGATGTATTATCGGGTGTCATCGCAATCGTTCCGCCCAGCGCTATGACATGGATATGTGTTTTATTGTCCATCATATAATCCTCTTATCCTGCTTAGGGCTATATGGCAACAGTTGCTAGATTTAGCCCATGAACATTGGTTCAATTACCCTTGCTTGAAAGATGATTACGCCTTGCGCAGGCTATAAAGTTATAGCGAGACCAATAAATAATAATCTTATTATTTGTTGATAAGTCGAACCGACATAAAAGCGAGACCAATAAATAATAATCTTATTATTTGTTGATAAGTCGAACCGACATAAAGACTTATAGCCAGATGAGGTGTTAATATTCACTGCATTTGGCTATAGTATGAATATTCAGCACCACGCTGGACAGATAAATGTGTCTTTAAAATTTGGATATGAACCAACTAATAACGCTTGAAAATCATAACTTTTAATAACATAGTGAAGCGTATAAAACTATAGATTTTATAATTACTATTATTGGTATTTCCCAGATGAACATAATAAGTCGCATCGGCGGATACATTTCCTTTATCGGAGTCTCCCTTATAGAGACCTTTCAGTATAACGTAAGTTGCATATTTAGGAGCCGATTCAAATTGAATATCTTTACCTACGGCAGAATGATCGACCTTTTTTTCGCGATCCTCATAAGTTGTTATTCCGGTTGTTGTGTAACGATTTTCAAAAAGACCGAATTCGAATGACTGGCTGTTGTCTTTATCATTCGTTATGGTTCCACCGGGCCAGAAATCGGTATCACTTCCTTTATTCTCCCCAAAAAGGGTTGAAGTTTGCGGCACGTTAACCACCTCGTAAGATTTCAGGTCGAAAGTTGCACCCGACTTGGTACATGAAACTTTAAACTTAACCGAAGATATTATTCTTTCCAATTGAACTTTATAGGAGGCATTCTTAGTAATATCGATTAAACCGTCGGTACTACCCGAAACGCAACCGACCATCGGGATTAAATTACCGGTCATTAATAAGTTTCCAGTGAGTTCGGCCTTTTTAGCCAACAGTTCGTTTCTAGTTGTTACTTTATCCAAATCCTTAATAGAAGCAAAACTTGCGTCTGCATTTGCTATTGCGTAAATATAATGATCTCCCATTGCGGTAGGGATATTTGATGCTATCGTTCCAGTTGATGCAGATGTGTTAATATTGCAAAACAGTGGACCATTCCCTTCTATGTTTCCATCCTTATCAAATATAAATAGATAAATACCATCAATCAAGGTGTAATCATTCACACTTTTTGTAACGATCTGATCTACTTCCGGAGCTTCGAAGGAGATACTGATTGAGACCGGCTTATCGCTATCGCCTCCTACTTCTTCTTCGTTTGAACAGGAAGAGAAGAATAAACAGCCGATCAGGAAACTTAACAATTTCACATTATATTTTTTCATGACTTCTACTATTTTATATTTAAAAAATTACCCTAT
>JABABO010000353.1 GCA_014238195.1 Kordiimonadaceae bacterium
AAATATGATATATGCTTTCTTATGACCTGGTGCGCCAATAATCATGTCATTAATACCATCATTATTGACATCGCCAGCATTTGAAACCCAAGAATTTGAATCACTTCTACTTGCTATATTGGTGATGGTAAAGCCTTGGCCCGAATTTGCTAAACTCGACAGGTCGATACTGCTTCCAAAAGCCGAACCCACCTTGCTGCCAAAAACAACGTGGGCTTTATTTGCACGAAAGGATCCAATAATAAAGTCATCAACACCATCCCCGTTGATATCACCTGCACTAGAAACTGTTGATCCCGACACGGCTCCAGCAGCCCCTTTTAAGATAAAGCCATTATTACCATCTAAGGCGGCAAGGTCAAAGCTAGGAATTGTCGGCGCAACCTCGTCAGCGCCATGGATAGTGATGATGAAGGCCTTCTCGGTGCCATCATATGATTGGACTGTCACCTCATCCTGCAACGTATCGTTGGTAGCCAAACCATTAACTTCTGGATGATTATTATTAACGACATAGGTCCAGGTCCAGAAGTCGTTGACTAAATCAACACTGAAATCACCATATTGGGCACGATCATCATAACCTGTATTGAAAGCTTCTTGGTTATCTCCGTCAGGATCACTGATCGTCAGCGTGCCCGATGCCGTGCCGTCCCCATCTTCATACACTGTGAATGTGTCTGTGACCGGGACAGTGATTACGGCGGGACCGTCATCGACACCTTGCACATTCAGCGTTACGATGCTTTTAGTAGCGGCATAACTAGTTCCGTCATAGACAGTGTATTCGAAGCTGTCTGTACCGTCGAAATTAACATCATCAGTTTTATACTGCAAAGAACTAATATCACGACTAATATCATTCCTCGGAACCTCATCACCAATTTTCAGAACAAGGTCTCCATCGATACCGGCGAAAAACAGAGTCCCGTATGCCGGCAGGCTCTCAATTCTGATAGCGACAAGTGATTTGTCATCATCATTAGCAACTTCTCCGTCATCATCATCCCAATAAACAACTAAAAAAGGAGTGATTGAAAACTCAAATTGCACGCCCTCTATAGGATTAAAAGTAGGATTGCCACCGCCATCTGGTGGCGTATTAACTGGTTGTGTAGTGCCTAGAGGAATATTCAAGTCCCCATTCGAGAACACAACCCCAGTAGCGCCTTCGACAAGTATGGTGTTATTATTATTAGTCTTATCTGTTATCAAGAGGTTAGTACCATCGTCATAAAAATCAAGGTCACTAAAGTCCAGACCAGTGTTTAAAAGGTTAATCTTGTCATTAATATTACTAAAATCAATGATGACATCATTGCCCCAATCTAGGCCAAACAGGAATACATCGTTACCACCATCACCCCGCAAGTTGTCATCACCATTACCGCCGTCTAATGTATCAGCGCCAGAATGCCCCCTGAGAACGTCATTCCCATTGCCACCACTCAGGAAGTCACTAGAACCCTGACCACCCAAAACATCATGACCATCATCACCGTAAATTACATCTCGGCCTTTGCCGCCATTAGCATTATCATCACCGTCGCCGCCGTGAATTGTATCGTCGCCATCGTCTCCTTTAAGCACATCATTACCAGCATCACCATCAATTATATCATGTCCATTGGCGCCTTTAATTGTATCATTACCATCACCACCACTGAGACTTTCATCATCAGCATTACCAACTATGGAATCATCACCAGATGTGCTCAAAGAGTCCGTGGTTGCGGCTAAAAGGTCTGGAAATTGCTCGTTCATTTTATCTCTCCCGGTGGCGCTTAATGCGCTTGCTGTTTTCTGTAAGTGTCAGTTTTCTGTGAGTGCTCGTTTTCTATAGATGTCTGTTTTTAAGGATACTTAAGGCACTGTAGTGCGCCTGAGTTCGGGCCTGAGTTTTGGCCAAAGTTCTGACCTGAGTTCTGGCCAAAGTTCTGACCGCGTTTGAAATGGCATGCGGACGACAATCTGCCAAGGCTGCAGGACAGTTAAAAAGTGTGAGATTTTCCTAAAATTGTGAGTCGTTATAGTTAACAGTCTGATTCTAAAATTATGACATAAAAAACTACTAAATAATCGTTTATAGAATATTTTAGATATTTTAAATTGTTTATTTCTATATTTGATTCGCATTAACACCCCCTGAATGTCTCAATAACTTCCAATTTGTTAAATTTAATACTAGTTTAACATATATATGTCAATTATAAATTTATAGAGTTTAAACACACCCAGCATAGAATTTCTGATTGTACACATCTGAAAGTTGCTCATAATCTAAAGGACTGTCAGCGTTATATCGCCGTATTTTGGCGATCTATCTGGCCTTTCAGCCCAGTAAATCGCCACCAGCGCAAATCATGTAAAAAATTCGTAATCAAACAAATTGGGGTTTGTGTACGCTCGACATTTTGAAAATATGGGTAAAATAAGTATCAAGTTCAAAGCATCAATTTTGCAAACCCCATTGCCTTATCTGTCAACATCGCTACAGTAATAGACAATTGGTAATGGTTTAATGGGAAGTGAGCCAGCCGATACGGGGCAAGCCAGAACGGCTGAGCATACCAGATTAGCTGAGATTATATGAGGGTCCAATTATGAAAATGACTGTAAACGGGCAAATCGTCGAATATGACGTTGAAGCAGATATGCCATTGTTATGGGTTCTGCGTGACGAGCTAGGCATAAAAGGTGTCAAATATGGCTGCGGTGTTTCGGCCTGCGGTGCTTGTACTGTTCATATGAACGGGGAAGCGGTTCGGTCCTGCCAAGTCTATGCCGAAGATGCACAAGATGCGGATATTGTGACAATCGAAGGTCTAGGAAAACCGGGCTCGCTTCACGCTGTGCAGTCAGCTTGGATTAAGCATCAAGTGGCCCAGTGTGGTTACTGCCAATCGGGGCAAATCATGCAAGCGGCAGACTTATTATCCAAGACACCTGCCCCATCGGATCAAGAAATTGACGATGCCATGTCGGGCAATTTATGCCGCTGTGGCACATACCCAAAAATCCGTGAAGCAATAAAGTCTGCGGCGAAAGACTTACAAGAGGGCACCGTGTCATGAGCAAGCTAAAAACATTTAGTCGTCGTGCCTTTCTGGTCGGTTCTGCAGCTGTTGCTGGCGGCGTGGCTTTTGGTTATTACCAAGCCAAGAAATCATTGGATAACCCTTTGGAAACTGGTCTTGCTGAAGGTGCAGTCACCTTTAATCCTTGGGTGGTCGTGGACAGCGAAAAAGTCACACTGATCACGCCGCACACCGATCTTGGCCAAGGGGCCTATTCCATGCAGGCCATGCTCATTGCAGAAGAATTAGATATAGAACTTGATCAAGTTGAGCTTTCTCCTGGTTTCCCAGCAACTGCCTATTATAACACGGCTTTTGCCTCGGAAGTCGTACCTTTTGCATCGCACGATGATACGATGGGGGCAAATGCCATGCGTACAGTCATGGGGGTTGCCATTAAAATGATGGGATTAATGGGGACTGGGGGGTCTTCATCGGTGCCTGATAGCTTTGACAAATTACGCCGTGCAGGTGCCGTTGCCCGCGAAACGCTGAAGGCAGCTGCTGCAAAACTAGAATCTGTTGCTGTTGCAGATTTAAAAACCGCAAACGGCGCGGTTATATTACCTGATGGTCGCCGTATAGAGTATACTAAGCTTGCAAAAGTCGCCGCTGACTTAGATCCTATTAATGACGTGACCCTAAAGCAGCCTAGCGAATGGCGCTTAATTGGCAAATCTATCGAGCGTATTGATATCGCCGCAAAATCAACGGGAACCCTTGCCTACAGCATTGACTTGGAAATGCCCAACATGGTGCACGCGGCCATCAAGCTAAACCCAAGGGTTGGCGGTGCACTGCTTAGCTATGACGCTAAAACTGCAAAATCAATGCGCGGTGTATCTGGCGTTGTTGAAGTCACGGGTGGTATTGCTGTGCTTGCTGATAATACGTGGCGGGCTATTAAGGCGGCAGAAGCCGTTGAATGCGAATGGGGCAGTGCCCCGTACCCCAGCGACATGCAAGGCCACTGGGATGAAATCGCTGCTTCTTTCACCGAAGAACGACTTGACAAAAATTGGCGCGATGACGGCGATATTGAAACAGCTTTAACTGATAGCGAACCCTTCACCGCTGAATATAAAACACCTTATGTGGCGCACCAGCCCTTGGAACCACTGTCATCGATTGTTAAGGTGACCAATGGCGGTGCTGAGGTATGGGCAGCGAACCAGTTACCAACCATCTTACAGGATAAAATTGCGAAAATATGCGGTTGCAAGTCCGAGGATGTTCGCTTCTATCAACAATATGCTGGGGGTAGTTTTGGTCATCGTTTAGAATTTGATTATATTACTTTGGCCGCAGAAATTGCTGTGCAAATGCCTGACACGCCTGTGAAATTAACTTACAGTCGGGAAGAAGATTTTACCCACGATTACCCTCGCCAAATTGGTATGGCACGCGGTGCTGGGACAACCGAAAACGGACATGTATCAAGCTATGATTTGCAAGTGGCGACTGTTTCATCTTCGCGGTCACAGCAGGGTCGGATGGGCGAAACATTAGGGGCTGGCCCAGATAAACAGTTGGCAGCTGGTGCTTGGAATATGCCGTATGCCATCCCAGATTACCGCATGCGGGCTTACGCAGTGCCTGAGCTGGCGCCTACAAGTTCATGGCGTTCGGTCGGGGCCTCGACACAAGGGTTTTTTGCCGATTGTTTCCTTGATGAGTTGATCCATCAAGCAAGTGCTGACCCAATGCTTGAACGCTTAAGGCTTATGAACAGAAAAGAATCGAAACAAGTCCTAGAAGCCGTTGCTGAAATGTCTAATTGGGGTGAAGATTTACCCGCAGGAACAGGTCGCGGTGTCGCCTTTGTCGATAGCTTTGGCGTACCAGTAGCTGAAGTTGTACAAGTTACGGCAACAGACGATGGCATCCGCCTTGATAAAGTTTGGGTCGCTGCTGATGTTGGGCGTGTTATCGATCCCGTAAATTTTGATAACCTAGTTAAGGGCGGCGTTGTTTGGGGTCTGGGTCACGCGATGAACTGCGAAATCACCTATACCGACGGTGCTGCGGATCAACAGAATTTTTATGATCACGAGGCTATGCGTTTTTATCAATGCCCTAAGATTGAAGTCCGTGGCCTTGAGCTTAGCTCAAAAATTCGTGGTATTGGTGAACCGCCCGTACCACCCGCTGCCCCAGCACTTGCAAATGCAATTTTTGCCGCTACAGGTCAGCGCATAAGGGAAATGCCCTTTAATAAATTTATTGATTTCGTGTAAAACTTCAGGGATTTTGTTTAAGCCCTCAGGGGTTTCGCATGAATGACTAGGTTTTCTAAGGTCATGGTGGGCGATGACAGGCTCGAACTGCCGACCCTCTCGGT
>JABABO010000180.1 GCA_014238195.1 Kordiimonadaceae bacterium
CCAAATGAGGTGATCAATATTCACCGCAATTGGCTATAGTGCATGAATGTCTGCAACTGGGAACGATATCAAATTGGTGTCAACGGCGATTATGCAAATAAATCATGACACATGTTTTTCGCGCAATCCGCACCCTGTTCTAGTATTGGTAAAAACGATGGCCAATCCAGCAACTGACTAATCTTTTGCAGAACATCGTCTTCGTCAATACGGTGACGGCTTCCTACAAAAATATATCCATGACAACTCCTCAAAGGCTGCAACTATTATACAAAATAATCATCACCTTGGGAATCCCCTTCATTTATGCAAAGGTCTTTATGTATAATAATTTTGTTTGCTACAGGCTCTGTGTAGGCATTTGTTATTTATAGTTAAAATATAAAAAAGAGAATATTGATGTCAGAACACACAGAGGTAAGGCTTCCTCTTATTGATAAGTTAATAAAACTGGGCTGGGATAAGAACCAACTTCAATTTGAACCTGAGTGGCGAGTTCCTAAAACGCCGAGTGATGCAAGTAAGCGTGAACTTGGCCAGAGCTTTAAGTCATTTCCAATTGATATAGCAATTTTTGATCATCCATCTCATGTGGGTGAGTATGAGCATCTTCAAATAATTATTGAGACAAAAGCGCCTGATAAAAACGAAGGTGTAAATCAATTGAAGATATACATGAGCCTTGAGCCGCATGTTTTGTTGGGTATTTGGACAAATGGTACGGACATTACTCTTGTCTACCGTACATCTGATGGAAAATTTGATGTGCAAGAGAAGGCTGCTATCCCAAAGCCAACAGATAGCTTAATTCGAGCTGGGGGTGAAAAATTAAAATGGACAGATTTAGAAGACCCGACGACGTCGGACTTAAAAAAAACGTTTAAGCGCCTTCTGAATGTAGTGGTTGCAAGAGATACTAGAAGCACAAGAAGGGATGATCAGTTAAACAATCTTTGTAATGTAATATTAGCAAAATTGGAGGGGGATAAAGCGGCAAAACATTCCCCTGATGATCCTATACCGTTCCAAGTGTGGGATACAGAAGAGCAAACGGATAAAGCGATTAGAGAATTATTTCAGGGAATGCGCCGTTCACATAAAGATTTGTTTGTAACGGATGCAGACACAGATATAAACCTCGATGAACATACGCTGCATACATGTGCCTTTGAATTGTCAAAGTGCAAATTGATGGATACTCCGATAAGCGTTATTTCAGAGGCTTTTCAAATATTTAGAACCTCAAGCTTAAAGTCTGAAGAAGGTCAGTACTATACACCTTATCCAGTTATACGTAGTGCTGTGAAGCTGATGGAAATAAAACCGACAGACACTGTATTGGATCCAGCTTGTGGTACTGGTGGATTCTTGCTTGAGAGTTATCGTCAACTTATAGAACGGCATCCTACAATGACATCAAGTGATGCTATCAAGTGGGCTAACCGAAATTTATATGGGGTTGATAAAGATCGTATCAATGTAAAGCTGACTAAAGCCATAATGCTTACGATTGGTGATGGAAGTACTAATACACACCTCGGGGATTCAATAAGAAAACATCTTTGGAATTCTTACTACCCTGAGCTTCAGGGCGCACTTACCAAAGAATCCTTTACATACGTCATAACAAATCCTCCCTTCGGAAAGGGTTTAAAGGTTTCTAAATCAGATGCCAAAGCCGCAGGGCTAACTATTTCTAGAAAACCCAAAAGGGAAAAAGATGGCTCAATCACTTTTTCTAAAACAGTGCATGAAGAAAGAGAAATTGGAATTATTTTCCTTGAGCGTTGTTATGAATTACTTGCATGTAATGGTCGCCTTGGGATTATCTTGCCGGAGACTTATATGTTTTCTCCATCTTATAGTTGGCTTAGGTTTTGGCTGCACGATAAGTTGGAGTTAAAGGGTATGCTCAATATACCCATGGAAGCGTTTCAGGGCTTTTGTAGGGCAAAAACAAATTTTTATATTTTTGAAAAGTTAGGGAAGTAATATGCATACCCCGAGTTGGTTTTCTAAAGATAAGGTTTTAATTGTAAATGCTAAGACCTGCGGCATAAACAAAGATGGAAAAGAGCAATACCTTGTGAATCCTGAAACTGGGATACGATCAGATTCAGAGATAGATGATTCATTGGCGGAGTGCTGTGATTCAATTATAAACAGCAATTTTGATAGAGATGAAATATTTTATCAAGATTACAATGATATGATCAAAAAGGATGTATTTGTACCAAAATATTATGACCATAAAACATTTAAGGGAATTCGTAAGTTAGTTGATTCTGATTCAGAGCTAGAATTGATGTCATTGGGGGAGCTGGTTGCTAATGAATCCATATTAGTGTTTGGTGGGCATGGTAGCCCTAGTTCAGATCAGCGATTGGGGACAATTCCTTATATAAAAGTGTCAGACCTTCGGGCTGGTCATGTAAATATTAATCCAACTAATATGGTTCCCCTTGAACTAGCTGAAAAATTCTGGGGTGGTAATGACTCTGGGTTGATGCCCTATGATTTAATCTCCCCTGAAAGAGCATCAAAAAATATTGGTGAGTTTTGTGTTAATGCCAGGGCAAGAAAGGGCTGTATTCACTAAGGAAGTGATAGTTATTAGGGCTCTCAATGAGGAAATATTTGATCAATTTTATTTGCTTTGGGCTCTGAGCTTGAATGAGGTCATAGGACAATGGGAGAGAATTGTTTTTATGCAGACGAACAGGGAGGATGTCGGTAAGAGGATGTTAGAAATTAAGATTCCTGTTCCCAAAAATATTTCATCAGCCAATAAATTTTCTGCACCATTTAAGGAGTATTACCTCTCCTTAGAAAAGAGTAGGAATTCTTTTATACGTTCCCTATCAGATAGCAAATTTAATCATCATGTTCATTTGGGTGAATAGCGGTTGGTTCAATGGTTATTTCCAACGGTTGATTGCGCGGCTCAAAGTCTTCTCATCCTTCTGATCGGCTTTTGTGAAAGACTTTTGCGTAATAGGTTGGTTATACTGTATTTTGGAACAGGCCGCACCTTATTTGCCCCGCTGTGTTTTCAGCAGGCGCAGGAAGAGTATGATCTTTAGTGTTATGCGATTGCCGAGGTTTGTGATTTGAGGGTTATTTTGTTAACAGCTTTCAGTAAATTTTGCCCGATTGCTGCAAGGTAATCCTCCCTTTTTTAGCCCTGAAAAAATATAGCAAAAAACTCTAATCATTTTTGGACTAATTTAAAGGGACCACATCACTGCCTAATCCCCAGCCGTGTCGCGTTTGGCTTCGTCATTCAGCCAGTCGGTGAAGTCTTGGATGCGCTCGGATTTTAACTTGTCTGCTGGGCAAACGATATAATGGGCAAACGCCACGGGCATTTCTTCACCAAAAGGTTTCACGAGCCGCCCTGCTTTCAAGTCTTCTGCTGCGATGGCCGACCGCGCGAGCGCCACACCGCGCCCCATAACGGCAGCTTCAATGGCCAGCGAGTGGGTGTTAAAATGAATGGCGGGCAAGCCGTCAACAACAGCAATGCCCGCTGCTTTTAGCCACATGGGCCAGTTTGGTGCCGTATCATCATCCGAGAAACTATCATCATGGATCAGCGTGTGTGCCAGCAAATCAGCAGGCTCACTTAAGGGCTTATTGCTTGCCAACAGATCAGGGCTACACACAGGGAAAACCGTTTCCCGTAAAATTTCTTCTGCGTGCAGACCAGGATAATCACCAGCCCCGTAACGAATGGCAAGGTCAACATCATCGGCTGAGAAATCGGTTAAGCTCATGCTGGCGGAAATTTTTACAATCGCTTGCGGGCGGCGCTCGTAGTAGCTAGCAAGACGTGGCACAAGCCATTTACTGGCAAAAGACGGGGATACACTCACCTTAATAACGTTGGTATGTTTGGTGTCCGCAATAATATCAACCGCTTCTTCCATGCGATCAAAAGCTTCTTTTAGGGGGGCAAGTGAAAGCTGTGCTGCTTCGGTTAAAATCAATGACCGATTAGAGCGGCGAAAAAGCTCAACACCTAAAAAATCTTCAAGCGATCTAATCTGCTGACTTATGGCGGCAGGTGTCACAGATAAATCATCGGCAGCCATCTTGAAGCTCATATGACGGGCAGCAGCGTCAAATGCGCGCAAGGCATTCAGTGGTAAAAGGGAACGTTTCATAAGTCTATCTTATCAAATAGCGTTTTTATAAGCCACTGGATTCGTAAGAAGCCAGCAAAGCATTTTCCTTTAAAGTCATATGGATACCACATTCAGATTTGCTTTTACCGCGCCAACGGCCCGCACGTTCGTCCTCGCCCTCGGAAACACGCTCGGTACACGGCATACATCCGATTGATGAAAAGCCTTCAGCGACCAAAGGGTGGCGTGGTAAATTATATTTTTCCATGTAATCAGTGACATCTTGTTTGGTCCAAAAAGCCAAAGGATTAACCTTCACACGGTCATCACTGGCTTCAAAATGCGGCAGCTCTTCACGCAGTCCCCCTTGAAAGCGTTTGCGCCCAGTTCCCCAAGCGTCAAAACCATCAAGCACAGCACTCAAGGGCTTCACTTTGCGGATAAAGCAACAGGCGTTATTGTTTTCCCGCCATAAAGCACCCTTTGGATCAAGGGATTTTACATCCTCTTCAGCTGGTTTTTGGATAAGGACATCACGCAAGCCAAGTTCAGTGACCAGATCATCCCTAAACCGCTTGGTTTCACCGAACAATTTTCCCGTATCTAAAAATAATATGGGAATATCTTTTGATACGCTGGCTGCTAGATGTAACAAAACCGCTGATTCCGCCCCAAACGATGAAACAAGGGCAAAACGATCACCAAATTGACGCAGCGCACCAGCAATAACGTCACGCGCGGATGCATCACGGTATTCGCCTTCCATGACGGCGGCCACTGCTTCGGCTGATGACATATCTGCAAACCTGCCTTGAAAATCTTTTATGGCGTTAAGGGCTGTCATGATGCAATTTTCCCTTTCTGATATGTATCAGTCCTGTCGTCGTCGGCGTGGCGTAGATCCGAGACTTTGGTCTGGTGTGTTGCATAATCAAATTGATAGAAAATCCCATAGCGTTTAAAGGACGTTTCATACGCACTTTCGCGCCCATCAAGAATTTCAACACTGTCAAATCCTGCACGACTTAAATATAAGCCTTGTTCTGGCATTGTTTTGCCTGTTGCGCGAATTTCGCCTGTAAAACCTAGGTCTTTGCGCAGGCGTACTGCCAGCGAAAAACCGCGACCATCGGTAAAAGCGGGAAATTCAATAGCGATTGCTTGAACACTGCCCAGCGTACCCACAAGAGTTTTATAGTCCGTGTCTGTTGTCAGTGTCAGATCAAGGCTTGAGGCAAGCGGTTTGTCTGTGAAATTAAGCAGCGCCATAAAGGGCCTCCTTAAACGGTGCAACGCCCAAGCGCCGCACTGCGCTCAAAAATGTTTCGGCTTCACGGCGTTCCCCAAGATAGACCGCAACAACGGTTTCAACCGCATCAACAATTTCGTCTGCATCAAACCCTGGTCCAAGCAGTTGGGCTTTGCTGGCGTCTTCTTCGCCGCTACCCCCCAGTAATATTTGGTAATTTTCAACACCGCGACGATCAACACCCAATATGCCAATATGGCCTGCGTGATGGTGACCACAGCTGTTGATACATCCGCTCATCTTCAGCTTTAATGGCCCAATATCCTGCAAGCGTTTCATGTCATCAAACCGTTTTGCAATGGCTTGCCCAATGGGGATAGAACGCGCATTTGCAAGCGCACAATAATCAAGGCCAGGGCAAACAATCATATCGGTTAGTAAACCAGCATTAGCCGTTGCTAAGCCTGCTAACTCAAGCTTTTGATATATTTCAAGAAGCTGATGTTTTGCCACATGGGGCAAGATTAGATTTTGTTCATGGCTAACCCGTACTTCGTTATGCGAATAATCACGGGCTAGGTCTGCGACCACATCCATTTGCTGGGCTGTCGCATCCCCTGCAATACCATCGTGGGGCTTTAGGGATATTGTCAAACTCACATGCCCAGGCACTTTGTGGGCATGGGTATTGTTTGCGACCCAGCTGGCGAAAACAAAATCACTGGCAGCTTTTTCATCAACAACAGCGACCACATCCTCTAGCACCTCTAAGGGCGGCGGTGTGAAGAACGTATAAATACGGTCGATTTCAGCCTGCGGCACATCAATCGGATTATTTTTCGTATTCTGCCATTCTTGTTCGACCAAGTCAGCAAACACATCAGCACCAAGTGCTTCCACTAGAATTTTAATACGTGCCTTATATTTATTATCGCGGCGGCCTTGTTCGTTATAAACGCGTAAGATCGCTTCCAAATAACTGATCAAATCCGTCTCTGGGATAAAGTCACGAATGGTTTTACCAATCACTGGTGTGCGGCCCATGCCACCCCCGACAATCACTTCAAAACCAATTTTTCCTGCACCGTCCTTTTTAAGGATCAGGCCAATATCGTGCCATTTGACAGCAGCGCGGTCGTTTGGTGCACCTGTAATGGCAATTTTAAATTTGCGGGGAAGGAAAGCAAACTCGGGATGAAAGGTTGACCACTGTCGTATCAATTCAGCAATCGGGCGCGGATCAGCGATCTCATCACGGGCAGCACCGGCAAAATGATCGGTCGTAACATTACGGATACAGTTGCCACTGGTTTGCACTGCATGCATTTCTACCTCGGCCAGTTCAGCCAGTATATCAGGTGTTTCAACAAGCTTCGGCCAATTATATTGAATATTTTGACGTGTGGTGAAATGCCCATATCCTTTATCATAGCGGCGGGCAATATGGGCAAGTCGGTTCATTTGTTCCCCACTTAAGGTGCCATAGGGCACTGCAACCCGAAGCATATAAGCGTGCAGCTGCAAATATAGACCATTTTGCAAGCGCATTGGACGGAACTCTTCTTCACTCAGCTCCCCTTTAATGCGGCGATTAACCTGATCGCGGAATTCATCCACACGGGCGTTAATGATAGCGCGGTCATATGTGTCGTATGCGTACATTTTGCTTTTAACCTTCCCAGTCGGGTGAAACTTGATAGCCTAGATCGGTGCGTACAGTAGGCCCCTGTGCTTGAATGATATGTTTAATATGGCTTGGCATTGCAACATGATCGTTTTTTTCAGCCGCAATCAGTTGGGCATCAATGATAATGTTCGCATCCAAATCTGCTTGTGCTTTTGCCCATAAATCCTCAAGCACAGTTTCGTCGGTAGCAGTGATGGCTTTATCAGCTTGGGTGTGCCACTGGTTATCGGCCCCTAAAAACACAACACGGCCAGTGTCCAAGCGGTTCGCAATGATCATTTGTGGACCTTTGATTTTCTTTACCATTGTCTGCCCCCTTAAGCCGTGGCTGCGAGAAGCTCTGCTTCAATCGCTACGGTGCTAAAATCTGCGGCGCGGCTCACCACATCACCAATAAGCAGCAGCGCAGGACTTTTGACATTATTTTCTGCCACTAAAGTACCAAGGTCGCTCAAATTTCCGTAAAATCGGCGCTCGCTGCGGCGTGTGCCATTTTCAACGATCGCAACAGGTGTTGAAGCTTTTGTGCCTGCTTCTATCAAGCCGCTTGCTATATCGCCAGCAGTGCGGACACCCATATAGACAGCAAGGGTACGGCCCTTGCCTGCTAGTGCGGCCCATTCGCTGTAAGCACCGTCCTTTAATTGACCCGTAACAAGGGTGAGCGCCGATGAAAACTCACGGTCGGTCAGCGGGATCTGTGTTGCAGCGGCAATTCCAGCAATTGCAGTAATCCCAGGAACGACTTCGACAGTAATATCATGGGCGCGTAGGGCTTCTAGCTCCTCCCCCGCGCGGGCGAA
>JABABO010000365.1 GCA_014238195.1 Kordiimonadaceae bacterium
GCTTGCGTGCCTTTACCAGCACCCGGAGGACCAAATAAAATTATAATCATCGACGACCTCCTTTAAGTTTTGCTTTCTTAAGTAAGCCTTCATACTGCTGCGCCATCAAATGGCTGTGTATTTGACTAACTGTGTCCATTGTTACGTTTACGACAATCAACAAGCTTGTACCACCCAGATAGAAGGGGACAGATGCTTGACTAATCAAAACTTCAGGGATCACACAGACAAACGATAGATAAGCTGATCCAATAACCGTTAGCCGCGTAAGGAGATAATCAAGATACTCGGCTGTGCGCGCACCTGGACGAATACCAGGGACAAAACCACCTTGTTTCTTTAAATTATCGGCAGTGTCCTCAGGGTTAAACTGAATAGCCGTATAGAAGAAACAGAAAAACACAATCATAACAACGTAAAGCGCGATATAAAGCGGCTGGCCATTTCCTAAAAGGGATGTCACTGTGGTCAACCATTCTGGTGCTGAACCAGACGAGACTGAAAAATTAGCAATCATAATCGGCAACATTAAAACAGTGCTGGCAAAAATAGGCGGAATAACACCCGCAACATTCAGTTTCAAAGGCAAATGAGATTTGTCCCCTTGATAAACACGGTTCCCCTGTTGACGCTTGGGGTATTGAACCACGACGCGGCGCTGGGCGCGTTCAAACAGCACAATCATCCAAATCAATGCTGCAGCCCCTATCAATATAGCCAAAAGCACAGCAAGTGACATCGAACCAGCGCGGTTCAGTTCAAACGCTTGTGCCAAAGTTCCTGGTAGTTCTGCAACAATCCCTGCAAAAATAATAAGGCTGATCCCATTACCAATACCGCGCTGGGTAATTTGTTCCCCAAGCCATACTAGAAACATCGTCCCGCCAACCATTGTTACAACGGTCGTAAAACGGAAAAAGAAACCAGGCTCAACCACAACACCTGGTTGCCCTTCAAGCGTGACAGACAGTGCGTAGCCCTGTACAATAGTCAGCAGCACAGTCCCATAACGGGTATATTGATTGATCTTTTTGCGCCCTTGTTCGCCTTCTTTCTTGAGCTGAGCCAATTTGCTGTTCATGGTTGTCATGAGCTGCATGATAATTGAAGCCGAGATATAAGGCATGATCCCAAGGGTAATAATCGACATCCGGCTTAGTGCACCCCCAGAAAAGGTATTCACCATATCCATGAATCCGCCTTCTAAGCTGGCGAACATCGCTGCCACCGCTTGACCATCAATGCCTGGCAAAGGAATATACGTACACAGGCGGTAAACCACCAATGCACCCAGTGCAAACCATATCCGTTTCTTTAGCTCTTCGGCTTTACCGATATTCGCAAAAGATAGATTAGCGGCAAGTTGTTCGGCAGCGGATGCCATATATGTTATCTCCGACCATCATGGTTTGGTGCGAAGCCGAGCCATGATTACCCCACAGGATAATCAAACCCCGACTAAAGTTTATATTTAAGCCGTAACAGTGACCGTACCGCCTGCTTTCTCGACCGCAGCAACGGCTGCTTTGGAAGCACCTGTAACTGTTATGTCTAGCTTGGCTTTAAGCTCACCCTTTGCAAGCAGACGCACACCATCAACAACTTTTCCAATCACCCCAGAGGCTGCAAGTGCATCAATTGTAATAGGAGTGGAAGCGTCTAATTTTTTTGCATCAATAGCTTTTTGTAGGCGGCCAACATTGACAACTTCGAATTTCTTCTTGTTGATCGATGTGAAACCACGCTTCGGTAGACGGCGGTAAATTGGCATTTGACCACCCTCAAAGCCGTTGATCGCAACACCAGAGCGGGCTTTTTGACCCTTGTGACCAGAGCCAGCGGTTTTACCCTTACCAGACCCGATACCACGACCCACACGCATTGCTGCTTTACGGGCGCCCTGATTATCACTCAGCTGATTTAGTTTCATTTTCTCTCTCCTGCGAGCACACAAATGTCAGTGCAGCGCTTATTCTTCAATGCGCACCATATGGCGCACTTTGTCAATCATCCCACGAACGGCAGGCGTATCTTCCAGCTCCCGCGTGCGATGCATTTTGTTAAGACCCAGACCGACAAGAGTTTGACGCTGATCTTCTTTGCGACGAATCGGGCTTCCGACCTGTGTCACTTTGATTGTTGCTTTTTTCTTAGCAGCCATCGTCTATCACTCCGCTTCAGTAGCTGGCTCAGCAGCTGGTTCTATCGTTGCTTCAACAACAGCTTCAACCGCTGCATCTGCAACAACTTTCACATCGCCGCGCCGCGATACAATATCCGCAACTTTTTTGCCGCGTTTTGCTGCGACCTGGCGTGGTGAATTTTGAAGTGTTAAAGCATCAAACGTTGCCCGAACCATGTTATAAGGGTTTGAAGACCCCTGTGACTTGGTAACAACATCTTGTACGCCGAGCGCTTCAAAAACCGCACGCATTGGGCCACCAGCAATGATACCAGTTCCCGCCTCAGCAGTCCGCAGCAACACACGACCAGCGCCGTGACGGCCCTTAATATCATGGTGTAGCGTTCTACCTTCACGCAGGGGAACACGGATCATATTCTTTTTTGCAGCTTCAGTGGCTTTTCGGATCGCTTCTGGAACTTCCTTCGCTTTACCGTTACCGAAACCTGCGCGGCCACGTCCATCCCCCACTACAACAAGTGCAGCAAAGCCGAAACGACGACCACCTTTTACTACTTTGGCCACACGGTTAATGTGAACCAATTTTTCTACTAATTCGCTCTCTTCGCGATTATTACGTTCTGGGCGTGCCATTGGACATCCTTTTCCTTTATTGCTTGGCCTTAGAAGTCCAAGCCGCCTTCACGGGCTGCTTCAGCGAGCGCTCTCACACGGCCATGGTACAAAAAACCACCGCGATCAAACACAACCGTTGCAACACCAGCTGCTTTGGCTCGTTCAGCGATCAGTTTACCGACAGCTGTTGCTGCGTCTTTGTTCGAAGTTGCTGCGCTTTTTAAATCTGCTTCGGTTGTTGAAGCAGCGACAAGCGTAGAACCCTTTACATCATCGATAATCTGAGCATAAATATGTTGGTTTGTCCGGTGGACAGATAGACGCGGTCGCCCTGCACTATTCTTGCGAATTGTTGTGCGGTTACGCTGACGGCGCCTTTCAAATAGAGACTTAGTTGAACCCATTGTTTCCACCCATTATTTCTTCTTACCTTCCTTGCGGAAGATATATTCGCCTGCATACTTAATCCCTTTGCCTTTATAAGGCTCAGGTTTACGGTATTCGCGGATTTTAGCTGCTGTTTCACCGACTTTTTGTTTGTCGATTCCCGAAACGATAATCGTTGTCTGATCTGGTGTTTCAATTTTCACACCTTCGGGAACTGGGAAATCAACATCATGACTAAAACCAAGTTGCAGAGCCAGTGATGAACCCTTCATTTGTGCACGGAAACCAACACCGTTGATTTCTAACTTTTTAGAGAAGCCGCTTTGAACGCCCTCTATCATGTTTGAAACCATTGTGCGTTGCATACCCCACATTGAACGGGCACGTTTAGTTTGGCTTACTGGCGCAACTACGACTTCATCATTCTCGTAAGTCGCTAGGACCTCCGGAACAAAAGTCATAGCAAGTTCGCCTTTTGGGCCTTTTGCTGTAAAATCAGCACCATTTAGGGTAACAGTTACACCGCTTGGTACAGCCACAGCTTTTTTACCGATACGTGACATACCTTATCCCCTTAGAATACGGTACAAAGTACTTCACCGCCTACATTGCTTTCGCGTGCTTCTGCATCAGACAGAACACCGCGCGGCGTAGAAACGATAGAAATACCAAGACCATTATGGACACGAGGAAGATCACGAACCGAGCTATAAACACGACGACCAGGTGTACTCACACGGTTAATTTTAGAAATAACCGGTGCACCATCATGGTACTTAAGTTCGATGTGTAGCTCAGCTTTGTTATCTGCAAGATCAACAAAATTATAGCCACGGATGAAACCTTCACGCTCTAAAACATCTAAAATGCGCTGACGCGCTTTCGATGCAGGTGACGAAACAACGGTTTTGCGGGCTTGCAAGCCGTTGCGGATACGGGTCAGCATATCGCCGATAGGATCGGTCATAGACATGTTTTATCCCCTTACCAGCTTGATTTCACAATGCCAGGAATACGACCTGCTGAGCCAAGCTCACGCAGTGCAATCCGAGACATTTTGAATTTACGATAATAACCACGCGGGCGACCTGTCACTTGACAGCGATTACGTATGCGTGTCGCCGCACCGTTACGTGGTAGTTCTGCGAGCTGTAGATTTGCCATCCAACGTTCATCGTCTGGCAAATTACGGTCGTTAGCCTTGGCTTTTAGCGCAGCACGCTTCTCAGCATACTTAGCTACAAGGCGCTCACGACGCTCATTCTTATTTATGGCGCTTTTCTTTGCCATTTCTAAATCTCCTAGGCTCTGCCGTTATTGTCCGAACGGCATGTCAAAAGAACGTAGAAGCTCACGCGCTTCATCGTCACTTTTGGCCGTAGTACAAATTACAATGTCCATTCCGCGAATTGTATCAACTTTATCATAGTCAACTTCGGGGAAAACGATCTGTTCCTTCAGACCCATCGCATAATTTCCATGACCATCAAACGACTTCTCGTTCAAACCACGAAAGTCACGCACACGTGGCAGGGCAATCGTGACCAAACGGTCAAGGAATTCATACATACGTTCTGATCGAAGGGTAACTTTCACACCAATTGGCATGCCTTCACGCAGTTTAAAGCCCGCTATAGACTTGCTCGCGCGTGTTACAACTGGTTTTTGGCCAGCAATCACTTCGATTTCATTCAGAACCTTGTCGATCTTTTTCTTGTCTGAAACAGCTTCACCAACACCGACGTTGATGACAATTTTGTCCAACTTAGGAATTTCCATCGTATTTTTGTATCCGAATTTCTCGTTTAGAGAAGCGCGGACAGTGTCTTCGTACTTCTGGCGAAGACGCGGTTGCGTATTAGCCATCAATCATCTCCCCAGACTTTTTGGCAAAGCGAACTTTTTTACCATCGTCCTGAATTTTGAAACCCACACGGGTTGGGGCGCCGTCCTTCGGATCTTCAATCATAAGATTCGATAACTGAATGGCAGCTTCCTTGGTTTCAATACCACCCGCAGATGTCTGAGTTGGCCGGTTATGCTTTTTGATCAGGTTAACACCTGAAACAATCGCACGACCTTGCTTGCTCAGTACTTTTGTGATTTCGCCGCGCTTGCCCTTGTCTTTACCGGCAGTCACAACGACCTTGTCACCTGTTTTAAGTTTAGCGGCCATTACAACACCTCCGGAGCAAGTGAAATGATTTTCATATGCTTTTTCGCACGCAGTTCACGAACAACAGGGCCAAAGATACGTGTACCAATTGGCTCGTGGTTCTTATTCACCAGAACAGCAGCGTTACGGTCGAAACGAATGGTCGTACCATCGCTGCGACGTACTTCTTTAGCAGTGCGAACGATGACGGCACGGTGCACATCACCTTTCTTAACACGACCCCGTGGGATCGCTTCTTTTACGGAAACAACGATAATGTCTCCGACTCCAGCAGTTTTACGCTTGGACCCGCCAAGCACTTTAATGCACTGCACCCTCTTGGCCCCAGAGTTGTCGGCCACATCGAGGTTGGTTTGCATTTGAATCATGGGTTAACCCCTTAATTAAGTTACAGTATCACAAGGATGAAGCCCTTAGGCCTCACCACTCACTACAGTCCAGCTCTTTAACTTTGAAATCGGGCGGCACTCTTGAATACGGACAACCTTGCCCACTTCAATTGTGTTGCTCTCATCATGAGCGTGGTACTTCTTAGAGCGTCGAATAATTTTGTCAAGCAAAGGATGCTTAACACGACGTTCTACTTTTACAACGACAGTGTTTTGGGCCTTATTACTGACCACGACACCTTGCAAAATGCGCTTTGGCATAATGTTTCTCCTTACGCCTCGGTCTGCGCATGCAGGATCGTTTTAATACGTGCAATATCACGACGTACTTCACGAACACGGGCTGTGTTTTCTAGCTGTCCAGCAGCGGCTTGAAAGCGCAGGTTAAACTGCTCTTTCTTAAGGTCTTGCAGCTCATCACGGAGCTCTAAACCGGATTTGGCACGTAAATCAGTTGCCTTCATCTTCTCTCTCCGTTCTTAGTGCATGCGTGTCACGATGCGCGTTTGAACCGACAGCTTAGCAGCTGCGCGTTCAAAGGCACCACGAGCGATATCGTCAGAGACACCATCAATTTCAAACATGATGCGGCCAGGTTTTACCTTGGCACACCAGAAATCAACAGAACCCTTCCCTTTACCCATGCGGACTTCGGTTGGTTTGGCTGTCACTGGAACATCAGGGAAGATGCGAATCCACACCTTACCAGACCGTTTCATATGACGTGTCATTGCACGACGGGCAGCTTCGATCTGACGCGCTGTGACACGACCTGGTGTCATCGCTTTCAGGCCAAACTGACCAAAATTAAGTGCTGTCCCGCCAGGAGCATTACCCCTGATACGGCCCTTATGGGCTTTACGGAACTTAGTACGTTTTGGCTGCAACATTTTCTGCGCTTCCTTCTACTACCACCGGCCTAACGGCGCGATGGGCC
>JABABO010000270.1 GCA_014238195.1 Kordiimonadaceae bacterium
TAATGGGAGATTTTAAAAAAGCAGAAAGTCATTTAAGGAGAGTAATTAGATTAAAACCGGATTATCACCAAGCCTATAACGACCTTGGAAATACGCTGACCTGTAATGTCCTGAAAAGAGCAAGCCTGAAATATTTCCATTACCGCATCATTAACAGTTGCTTGGTAGGCTTCAATGTCGTTTATGTCCGCACCCATGATGGCTTCAGCTGATTCCATGATGGTGTTGGTCGCGTCTTCCGTTTGACGTACAATCGCGTCTAGCTCTAGCCCTGCACGGGGGATGCGGTCGCTCTCAAGGTCGCCGGGCTGCAAGGAGGCGATTTCTTTTCTAGCGTTTACGATATAGTCACTTAACGAGCGGAACTCTTGGTACACAGATGTATCGACCGAGCGAAAAAATGCGCTCGTCGTTGCAATAAGCACTTCGGTGACCGACGCAATTTCTGTCAGCGACATGGTTGCTGATTGATTTTCTCGCAGGTGATCAACAAGTGATCTGATATGGGCCGGTAGCTCATCTGAGAGCATGGGAATTCTCCGCTTAGAAGTCGCCTAAAACAGATGACATTTTTTGCTGGAGGGTCGCTGCGTTAAAGGGTTTCACAATATAGTTATTCACCCCTGCTTTTTTGGCAGCGATCACGTTGTCGGTTTTAGATTCTGCCGTGACCATTATGAAGGGTGTGTCTTTTAATTGATTATCGGCACGGACTTCTTTTAGAAGTTCATAGCCCGTCATAGGTTCCATGTTCCAATCAGAAATGATCAGACCGTACGCTTTGGCACGGGCTTTTTCTAGGGCGGCAGAGCCATCTGTTGCTTCATCAACATTATTGAAGCCAAGTTGTTTTAACAGGTTGCGCACAATACGCAGCATTGTTTTATAATCATCGACAATGAGAACTGGCATGTTCTTATCTACGGCCATGATAGTTTTCCTCAAGATATTAAAAGTTAACCCCATGATACGAGAAATTGCCTCATATCCAAAATTCTTATACTGGAAATTACGCCCAGCATCGTGAATAATTGGTTAACCCATACGAGAGTTTCTTGCAATTCTTTTGATATTTAAATGAATATGAGTATTAATGATCGTTATAAAGCAGGGGATTGAGCCTTGTTTCACAGGAAGAACAAATTATTATGAAAATTCAAAGCCATGCCTTAGAAGACCTAAAAATCGGTCAAAACGAATCATCAGCGCGCTTAGTCACGTCTGAAATGATCAATGCCTTCGCAGATGTTTCAGGGGACAAAAACCCTATTCATATAGACGCGGACTATGCCGCAACCACCCCCTTTAAGGAACGCATTGCCCACGGGGCCTTAACAGCAAGTTTTATATCGGCTGTTTTGGGGACACAGTTACCAGGTGATACAGCCGTTGCGCTGAATTTAAATGTCAATTTCAAGCGGCCCGTTAAAATAGGGGATACGGTGCACACAACTGTCACTGTGATCGATATTGATACCAAAAAACGGCATGTCAGGTTTGCGACAGACTGTGTTGTCGGCAAGAAAAAAGTGGTGGACGGCGAAGCTTTGGTGTATGTCCGAAAAAAGTAGAATTTCATGGGACATGCTTGGATGTATCGCTTTGCTCAGGAAACAACGGACAGCTATTGATGCGTATATACCGTCATATTAACGAAACCCCCTTCGATGCGGCTGGCTCGGTCATAGCGCTTGGTAATTTTGACGGTCTGCACCGCGGTCATCAAGTTGTGATCGGCGAAGCGGGCAGACTAGCCCTTGATATGGGCATGACGTTAACCGTTGTGGTCACAGAACCGCATCCTGTTAGTTTTTTCGCCCCCAATGCCCCTGCCTTTCGCTTAACACCCTTCCGCGAGCGCGTGCAATTATTAGAACAATTCGGTGTTGATCAATTACTGATTTTACCCTTCGATGCCGAGCTCGCCGCCATGAGCGCACAGGATTTTGTGCTGGATATTTTGGTGGCGGCACTGAATGCGCGGCACGTGTGCGTTGGGTATGATTATCGCTTTGGCACCAAACGGGGCGGCGGTATTGATATGCTTGGCTGGATGGGTGACATGGAAGGCTTTGGCCTGAGCGTGATTGATGCTGTGACCGTGGGTCTTGAGGGTTACGCAGGCGAAATATATTCATCAACGCTGGTGCGCAAAGCCTTGCAAGCGGGACAGGCCCGCAAGGCCGCAGCAATTTTGGGCCATTGGTGGACGATTAACGGTAAAATCCTAAGGGGGGATCAACGGGGCCGCACCATTGGTTTCCCGACCGCGAATTTAGAGCTCGGCGAAAGCCTGGAGCCACGCTTTGGTGTGTATGCCGTTCGGGTTTTCTTGGACGGTGATGAAAACCCTTATAACGGTGTTGCCAACCTTGGCAGTCGGCCCACATTCGATAAGCGGGATATTTTGCTGGAAGTGCATTTGTTTGACTTTGACCGCGATATTTATGACCGTCATGCGCGGGTTGAATTTGTGGCTTTTTTGCGTGATGAGCAAAAATTTTCTGGCTTAGACGCGATCAAGGCACAAATCATGAAGGATGCGGCTGTGGCGAAAATTGTTTTAGACGAGCCTGAAAATGCCCGCCACCGTTTGTCCCCGCCAACCCTGAAACAGTATTTAGCTCTGAACATCCAACCGTCACCCTGAACTTGGTTCAGGGTCCATTCACCCTATGGTGCAAACACAGGCTTAAACCACTATTGGATGCTGAACCAAGTTCAGCATGACGCCGGTGACGAAAAGTCGTTATACATAAACCCATATCATCACCCTAAATACCTAACCGTCACCTTGAACTTGGTTCAGGGTCCATTCACCCTATGGTGCAAACACAAGCCTAAACCACTATTGGATGCTGAACCAAGTTCAGCATGACGCTGGTGACGAAAAGGGGTGACGAAAAGCGCAATTACCTGATTTTAAACTTATTCCGTAGGGCGAGGAAAAACAGGAAGGTGAAAATACTAGCCAGAAGAATTGGGAACTAAACACATACCCAGATAGCCCAGTCGTTCCAGCATGTAATCCCCTGACTGGCACGTTGAAGGTGGCTGAGTTTATCATCCTTAGCTGCCTGCGCTATTTGCGTAGCGTCCAGTGGTTTATTGATAATCTCACGGATGCGGGCGTATGGGTCATGGTCGGGCATTCATCAGGGCTTTCTAATCCGTTTATAGCGTTCATCATTACCCACCAGTAAAGGATATGATAGCAAGGAATGCAAGCCATGATTGGGACAAGCGCTGGAAAGACTTTGGGGGCTTTAGCATATGCGGCGGTTTGCCGCGCTTGCCTTAACATTGCCATCAGCCGTAGGACGATTTCCACATTGACCTGCCCCCATAGGGTGGACTAAATGGATAGGACAACAAAATTTCAGGGCAGCTGACAAGCTTTTGTCATCAAATAGCGATTGACAGTTATAGTTATGCAAACATTACTCCGTGACCCACTTTGTCAATTTTTGATCATTGCAGCGCTGCTTTATGGGTTGCAACAGCACTTCGGCGTGTCTGATTTCCCCGATGCCCATAATGATCGGGCGATTACCATTACCGATGTGGCTTTGATCAATTTTATGCAAACCCAGCAAAAAAGCTTTAGCGGTCCAGTTGCTGTGCAAACCTATAAGGCTATGACGGATGACGCGCGGGAGGTTTTAAAGGCTGATTTTATCCGTAGCGAGGTTTTATACCGCGAGGCCCTATCAAAGGGACTGGATCAAAATGATGAAATTATTCGCCGCCGTTTAATCCAGAAAATGGACTATATCGCCGAAGGCTTTTATGACACGGTGCCTGCGGCCACTGAAGCGGCCTTGGGTACCTATTATCAGGCGCATTTACGGGATTATTATCAGCCCGCGAAGGCAAGTTTTACCCATATTTACTTCAACCCGCGCAGTCACGACAATGCGGGCCGTGCCGTAAAATCCCTGAAAGACTTAATCGATTTAGAAAAACCATCCGCCAATCAAGCGGGGCGCTATGGGGACCGTTTTTTATATCAGCGCGCTTACGCAGATAGAACCGTCAGCGAAATTGACAGCCATTTTGGCGCAGGCTTTGGTGCGACTATCAGCAATCTTGCAAAAAACACTTGGGCGGGACCGATTATATCGGATGTGGGGGTGCATTTTGTTATGCTGCATACCTATCAAGCGGGTTACCAGCCTTCGTTAAAAGAAATTGCACCGATTGTGCTGGGTGATTTGCAGCGGGACCAACTTGACGCCGTTAAGCGCCGCGCGGTTGACGACATCATTGCAAAATATCAGATTACTGACGTTCGTGCGCAGGTCATAAAATAGTGCGCCCGCAGTCCATTCGGTTATCATGGCTGTATATTGTTGCGGCAATATTTATAGGTGGCCTGACAACAAGCAGCCTATCCGCGCACGAAGGCCGCCCAGTTTTTCTGGAAATAACCCTGACCAAAGATAAAACGTCGCAAACAATCGTTGGGCGGTGGAAAATCCCCCCCGTTCTGGCTGGTACTGATATCCCGTCTTTCGTTATTTCAGGCGAAAATAACGCGCAAGTGTGTGGGCAAAATCAAGCCAGTGGCCCCCCAAGCCTAAGGGGGCGTTTTAAGTATATCTGCTTGCCGGGTGAAAATGTGTATTTAAATATCATTTATCCTGGTCATAATCCTGCTTTGACATCCCTAGTGCTGTTGACCACACAGAAAGACAATCAAACACCCAGCCAGCAACAAATATTTAACGGTCCAGATATTACGACGATTGCTTTGTCTGTGCAGCATAGTTTTTGGGGCATTGCCTTTGATTATATCAGTGCGGGCATCATCCATATTCTCATCGGCCTAGACCATTTGCTTTTTATCCTATGCTTATTGTTTATTGCCAACAGCGCCAAACACTTATTGTGGATTATCACTGGTTTTACGCTGGCGCATTCTGTTACCTTAAGCCTTGCTGCTTTAAACCTTATCACTATCAATGCGGCCCTGAATGAAACACTGATTGCACTCAGCATATTTTTTCTGGCGGTGGAGCTAGAGCGCAGGCGGCGAAATCCATCGAAGTTCAAGCCCACGATGATTTTCCGCTATCCGTTTGCGGTCAGCACTTTTTTCGGCCTTTTGCACGGGGTAGGTTTTGCAAACGTGCTGGCAGATATTGGTTTGCCGCTATCGCTGAAAATCAATGCCTTGCTGTTCTTTAACCTAGGGGTAGAAGTGGGGCAGATTCTGTTTATCACGGCTGCCTTGTTTTTGGCCTTTTTGATAACACGTGCACGACATTACAGGGACATACTAAGCGGCATACTGTCCGTGCCTGTCTTGAAAGTGTCGTTTTTTGTCATTGGGGTTATCAGTGCGTTTTGGACCATCGAGCGGCTGATTATCTTCTTATATTAGTCACTATGCGCATCAAGCATGAAAATTTAACGCACCATATTATACAAGGCCTGATTAGGTGTTAATTGAAAGCCCACTAAGATTTCATAATTATAACGCCGCGCCTGATCAACCGTCGGGATAAATTGGCGCACAATTTCAAGGCTGCTCGCTGTGCCATCACGGGTAAAATTCAGCGTACTTGTGAAGGTTTTTTTAGAAACGATCTGGCTGTTGTCCTTTAGGATAACAATGAAATATTCAACACTTACGTCGCTAGCGTTCAGTGCAGGACCGTTTTTGGCAACAATCTTGAACTCAACTTCGCTGGAAACACTGTCTTCCTGAACGCAGCTTGACCGAATATCAACGATACTGGCCGTGAACTGCACGTCTTTTTGGCTGTGTCCTTCGCCTGTAAAACGGGTGAGTGTCCCAGCGTCCCCCACAACAGCAACAGCTGGACAGCGAGAGATCGTCACTTCAAATGGGTTATTATTGGTACATGCTGCTATAAGCAAAGTCAGCAAACAAACACGCGCAATACGCAACTTCATTCTTAAGCCTTTCAATTTGACAATCACTGCGCCTATGTCAGCAGTTCCTCTAGTGCATAAGATTAGGGGGTATAGCCTGCTTTTAAACATCCGAACACCCCTAATATGCCTTGATATTAAGCATATGTAATAATGCTGACAAGCTTATCTTGACCAATCGCCCTATCAGCGTTAGCAAAGAAGCAGCGAAAGACGGCATAATTACGGCATCATGGCTTGATTAGTGCCCCAGCGTAAATTGCTGTTCGTTATAAAGAGTATGAAAACTATGACTGAAACCCCAACAACACCGCCCCACAAGCAAGACGTGGAAATTCTGCTTGCTAATCCGCGTGGATTTTGTGCGGGTGTGGACCGCGCTATCAAAATCGTGGAACTTTCAATCGAAAAATTTGGTGCCCCTGTTTATGTGCGCCATGAAATTGTCCATAATAAATATGTCGTGGAAAGTTTGGAAAACAAGGGCGCTGTTTTTGTCGATGAACTGGATGAAGTGCCTGCCAATGCGCCGGTGGTTTTTTCTGCCCACGGTGTTCCTAAATCGGTGCCTGAGGCGGCGGAAGCCCGTAAAATGGTCTATCTGGATGCGACCTGCCCCTTAGTTTCCAAGGTCCACCGCGAAGTGGAACGTCACCATGCCAATGGGCGGCACATTTTAATGATTGGTCACCAAGGCCACCCAGAGGTGATCGGCACGATGGGACAGGTGGCTGACAAAGCCATGACATTGATTGAAACGGTTGAAGACGCTAAAACAGTGATGCCCGAGGACCCTAGCAATCTTGCATTTGTCACACAAACCACCCTATCGGTTGATGATACGGCTGAAATTGTCGCCACACTGCAACGGCGTTTCCCACAGATTACGGTCCCCAAAAAAGAAGATATTTGTTATGCAACAACTAATCGTCAAACGTCTGTGAAGGCAATAGCCAAAGAAGCTGACTGTGTGATTGTGATTGGTGCACCAAATTCATCCAACAGTATGCGCCTTGTTGAAGTCAGTGAAAATGCTGGTGCGCCAGCACGTCTTGTGCAACGTGGTGCAGATTTGGATTTAAATTGGATTGGCAAGGCAAAACATATTGGCATAACCGCAGGGGCCAGTGCGCCTGAAGTTTTAATCGAAGAAGTAATCACCGCCTTAAAAGCAGCCTTTAACGCTAAGTTACGCACTGTAACCACAGCTGAAGAAAGTGTCATATTTAAAGTGCCACCCATGTTAAAGGATGCGAGCTGATGGCTGTTTATACCAAAGTGGATGACAAAACCCTTGCTGATTTTTTGTCGCGCTATGATGTGGGAACAGCGCTTAGCTTCAAAGGGATTGCAGAAGGTATTGAAAATTCTAATTATTTACTGGAAACCACTCAGGACCGTTTTATCCTAACCCTGTATGAAAAACGCACCAAAGAAGAAGACCTGCCTTATTTTTTAGGCATGATGGCCCATGCGGCAAGGGCAGGTTTGCCATCTGCCCTGCCGATCCATGACAAATCGGGCCTAGCCTTACAAACGCTTAAGGGCAAAAATGCTTGCTTGATTAGTTTCTTGAGCGGGGTGAGTGTCGATGACATCCAACCTGGACATTGTCGCAAATTGGGGGAGGCCCTAGCACGTCTGCATAAAGCTTGGTTTGATTTTAAGCCAATACGGGCAAATGAGATTGGTTTTGAGGGCTGGCAGCATATGGCAAAAGCCACTGCTGCCTGCGCCGATGACCTGCACGCTGGCCTAAAATATACTATCGCCTGTGAGCTTGATTATCTCGCGAATACCCTACCAAAAAATTTACCCACTGGGACCATACATGCCGATTTATTCCCAGATAATGTCCTTTTTACGGGTGATAAAATAACAGGGCTTATCGATTTTTATTTCGGCTGCACTGATCAGCTTGCTTACGATCTGGCTATTTGTATCAATGCATGGTGTTTTGACGAACATCATACTTTTGTGCCAGCGCGTGCCAGAGCAATGATAGAAGAGTATGATCAACATCGCACTCTAACACCAGAAGAACGCACGGCCTTGCCCATATTATGTCGCGGTGCTGCTATGCGGTTTTTGTTGACCCGTCTTTATGATTATCAAAATCCTGTTTCTGGTGCTGTTGTGAGCCCTAAAAACCCATTGGATTATTTAAAGCGCCTTGAATTTCATCAACAAATTAAGGAAACAGATCACTATGTCGTCTAAGGATAAACCTGTGATTATCTATACCGATGGGGCGTGTTCTGGCAATCCAGGACCTGGGGGTTGGGGATATTATTTACACTATAAAGGGGCTGAAAAAACCATGTCGGGCGGGGCAGGGGACACCACAAATAACCGTATGGAGCTAACAGCAGCAATTGAAGCCCTTAATGCCTTAACGCGTCCTTGCCATGTCACACTGCATACCGATAGTTCATATGTAAAAAATGGCATTCAGAAATGGATGGATAACTGGAAAGCCCGTGGCTGGCGCACTGCTTCTAAAAAACCTGTTAAGAATGAGGATTTATGGCGGGCCTTAGACGAAGCTTCGAACCGTCATACCGATATTAAATGGGTGTGGGTTAAGGGACATTCTGGCAATCCTGGCAATGAAAAGGCCGATGAACTGGCAAATGAAGGTATGGCGCCTTTTAAGGCCGCCGTTAACGGATAACAACCATTGGCTGGCGGGATGGCTCAGGCTTACCAAAAAAATTATTAGGATACCAATAAGGGGCGCGTTTCCCGTTTGCAAGATCAGTGGCCAAAACCCAGTTGAGGTAGGCGAATTTTGCCGCCGCTTTGAAGTTAATATCTTGGGTCATATCATCATGGGGCTTGTGATAAGTATTTTTAAGCCAGTCGCGGAATATGGCACCGCCGTCGATACCATCTTTTGTTTGCCCCCATCCAAGCGATAACATTACGGCTGGGACATCATGTTGCATAAAACGATAATGATCAGACCGTGCAAACACATTGCGTTCAGGGAAGGGGTCAGGGCTAATCTTTAAGCCTGTATGCTTGGCTGTACGTGTTGCGGCTTCACCAATGCTACTAAATTCAGATCCGAACGCCACAAAATCCGAGAAATCATAGAGGATAATTGGCATGTCCATATTAATATTGGCTTTGATTTGTGATTTGGGGACTGTGGGGTGGGTCATAAAATATTCTGCCCCCATCAGGCCGTGTTCTTCGCCTGTCAGGGCTAGAAATATAATCGAACGATCTGGTCTGTTTCCGTTCACCGTAAAAGCACGCGCAACTTCCAGCATAGCTGCGATGCCAGACGCATTATCAATTGCGCCATTATTTATCTTATCAGGCCCTGGGAAGTTTTCATTAACACCGATATGGTCTAAATGTGCAGTGATCACAATCACTTCATTACGCAGGCGCGAATGCTTTCCAAGAAGAAGGCCCACGACATTTGGACTATACATGATATCGCCTAGTATATTTCTATACTGCAAGTGGGCGTGTGCTTTTAAGGGCCCCGTTTGATAATCACCTGACGGAGCTTTTAAAGAAAGCTGATTAAAATCCAAGCTGCTTGCTTTGAAAATACGATGCGCGATATCAGGACTAATCATTGCAGCAGCACGGTTATCTGATGCTTTGTTATGAACATCTTTTCCCTTTGTTTTCACGTCACTTTCATCGAACCAACCTATGCGTTTTTGGCCTAATCGGACTTTTCGTGTGGCAAAAGGGACACGTAATTCATCGGTATGAGAGTTGACAAGCAAATAACCAAGTGCACCGCGTTGCATCAAATTATCTAATTTCACGGCGGTGTTGGAATGGTGGGCGCGGGTTGCACTCACAAAATGTGGCGGTGCCCCAGAAAATATGACAGCTATTTTTCCCTTCAGGTCAAGTCCTTTTAGGTCATCGTGACCAAACCTAGGGGCATGAATACCATAGCCCGCAAAAACTAACTCCCCACTGACTTCATCTGCTTTGCGGCGCGGGCTGCTGGACATGAAAAAGTCTTCCCCTATGACCAGATCAATCTTTTTACCGCCGATCGTCAACTGGAAGGTTGATTGTTCCACGTCCAAGCGCCCAGCGCGGACTGGTACTTCTTGCAAATAGCTAGCATTTTTGGTGCCAGGCTGTAGGCCAAGTGCTTTAAAGCGGTCTGCAACAAATTTAGCAGCAGTGCGGTATTCTATGCTCCCCGTTTGGCGACCGCGCATTGCATCCGATGACAGATAAGTCATATCCCTTTTAATTTGCTCATGGCTAAAATCACTGGGGCCGTAATCAGGTATTAAAGGGGCTTTGGTTGTCGCGCATGAGACTAAAAAACCAAAAAGACTTACTATAAAAGATGATTTCACTGCTTTAAGCATATTATGGATTATCTCCTAATTTCCTCAAATCGCGTTTTACTTTTAGCCTTTTTCAAGGCATCAGGGATTGCCCACAAACGATCTTGACCCCACATGGTTTGCGTACCTACCCTGATCGTAGGAACGCCCCAACTTCCTACTGAGAACATCTCTGAAAGATTAGCTTCTGCCCGTGATTCCCAGTCTTTGGTGCTTAGTCGATCATCAATCAAACTTAGGGGCAGGTCGGACCGTTCTAAAATTGATTTGATGTTTTGCAGGTCGGATGCATCAATGCCTTCGGACCATACGGCCTGCATCACTGCTTTAAAAAATGCTTCGCCTAAGCCATCTTCCATGGCTTTAAAACCTATCGACATAGCCAACTGTGTTGCAGCCCCTAAGGGGTCAGCAACTTTACCAAAGGGTATGTTTTCACGGCGGGCTTCTCGCGCGGCATCGTGAAATATATAACGTGATTTTTTTGGCGGCACCAACATGCCCCGCATCATCATTGGCAACACAGGCTTTAATCGTAAGTGGATACCCGTTTCAGCAGCAAAATTGAGGATTTGAACAAGTCCTAAATAGCTATAAGGGCTGCGTACAGAAAAATAAAAATCCACACCACGTCCAGCGATGGAACGATCAAGTTGTTTTAGGCCGTAACGCCATAAGCGCGTTAATTCATAGTGTATTTCACCGTCACCCACCCCCAACGCATTTAAGCGCATTTCTAAATGGTCCAAGCGATCAAGGCCTGTGTAAAATTCCCCGCCGTAATAAATGGTCCCGCTTGCATAGTGACCAAGACTGCTTAAAAGCTGTTCATTGTCGCTCAAACGGTCTTCAACCATATCGGCGACGGCGCAGTGATTGCGAATGACTGTAACATCTTGCTGCCATAGGGCTTCCCCTAGTTCTTCTGCAATGCTGAAAAAATTTGGATCTTCTTCTTTCGAGGCAAGATAGCGATTAATCATACCAACGCCCAAGCGGTCAGGAACACTGGCAGCATCAGGAAAACCCAATCCATATAAACGTGCAAGCCTTGCCGTATCTATAATACTATAGGCTTCATAACGTTCAGGGTCAGGATACATATTGGCGGGCAATCGTTCCACGACTTTCGGCCTGATGATGACATCAAAGCGCTTTTGTAATTCAGGGATTACTTGCACCATCAATTGACAATAAGGATCATCAGCGCGGTGAAAATATATAAGCTCATGGGAGTTGCGGGTGATTTTACGTTTCAATTCCGCAGTAAACCTGTTGAGCCGAACAGACTGTTCACTCGCGATCAATGCAGCTATGTGTGCTTTCATAAAAGTGCCATAATTCATTTGTTTATCAAGCATCCTTTTACTGTGAACCCAAGCAGCTTCAACATAAGTTTGGCATGATGGCTGCTCTGTTGCAAGCAACAAAAAAGGGTGACCCCAGCCACCCTTTAAGTCAAATACCCTTAGGGTTGGTACGCTGAAACCTATAGCTGGCCTAACATATGTTCGGCGCTTGAGACTTGAAAAGCCCCAGGCTCTTCAATATTGAGTTCCGTGACAGTGCCATCATCGACAATCATTGAAAAGCGCTGTGCGCGTGTACCCATCCCAAAAGCCGAGCCGTCCATTTCAAGGCCAAGGGCTTTTGCAAATGCACCGTTACCATCAGCAAGCATCGTAATAGCTGAACCGACATCAGCGCTAGCAGCCCAAGCTGTCATCACAAAGACATCATTTACAGACATACAAGCAATCGCACCAACACCTTTTGCAGTGATCGCTTCTGCTTTTTCAATATAGCCAGGCAGGTGGCGCGCCGAGCATGTTGGTGTAAAAGCCCCTGGCACAGAAAAGAATGCCACTTTTTTGCCGCCAAAAAATTCGTTTGTTGTAACCGGCGCTGGGCCATCGGCTGTCATTGTCATAAGAGTTGCAGCAGGAACTTTATCGCCTACTTGAATGGTCATAATAATATCCTTAAACTAACATGTAATATTGAAAATACCCCAGCATAAGATGACCAAGGCATAGTTAAAAATTTCCTTGATATCAGTAGGCTAAATAAAAGGTTTGGTCAATCGCCGACACACCATCATGAAAAGTTAGGCGAATTTTCTGGCCTTCTAGGTCAGGTTTCAAACGCCCAACCATCGCGCTTAAGATAAAACGGGCTTTGCGACCATCTGCTAACAGTTTCATGGACGGGGAGCCAAAATGAAAATAATCACTCACTTCGCCGAGCATATCAGCTGCACTTAAATCACGCAAGCTACTGACATCAACAATAACGCGCTGATGCCCCGCAGGGCCAACAAGGGATACAGTATCGATTGTTAGACCTGTCGTATTCTCTAAATTGCTAACTGGATTGATTGGCACTTTTGGCTGCCAACTTTCGATACTGAGGGTATCAATGATCCCACTACTGTCTTTTATAGGGCCAATTTTACCGTAATCACCTTCAAAAGGGATGCAGACATCTTTACAAACCATGAAGCTACCCGTGACTTTTTGGGCAGTATCGCGCGTATGAATATGAAAAGGAATCACAACACGTTTAGCATAGCCATATGTTTCTAGGCCAAACAATTCAAATCTTTCTGGGTATGGATAGTCCAAAGTTTGATCTGTGCCACCTAAGGCGATGCGCACGGGTAAGCCTGCTTCCCCAGGGGACCGCCAATAAGTTTTCCAGCCTTCAGATAATTCTGCTTCCCACGCTAACTGCACTGAATTACCATTTGATGTTTCAGCAACTAAAATTCGTGTACGCAATATATCACCATGGTTTTGCCAAGGTGTTGCAGCGCTTGCAGCGACTGTACCTATGACGAGTACCGCTGAAAAACATGTAATAATAAAACTGAGACGCATTCATCACTCCTTACTATGATGGGGTTTTATCAGATACCGATGGTCTTTCCTAAACACAAGACTTCACAAATGTGTCAGAACTATCTTTACAAGCAGGCGATCAATCGTTTGCATGTATCATAAGCTTACTGTAAAATAGTGATCAACAAAGGATGCTTATGACTACTGCCACCAAATATCATGCAGATCACCTTACGGGGTCTTTGCTTCTTGCTATGCCAGGGATGAGCGACCAGCGATTTGATCGTAGTGTGATATTCATGTGCTCGCATGACGAATCAGGGGCTATGGGCTTAGTGATCAACGATGTTAATCCAAAATTGAGCTTTTCATCACTTCTCAATCAATTAAATATCAAACAAGGCAATCAAAAAATTTCTATTCCTAAAAATCTCGCAGATCAAACCCCCATTCATCGCGGCGGCCCCGTTGAACCTGGGCGCGGATTTGTTTTGCATTCTGCTGATTATGCGCAGGCCAGCACTATGACAGTGCGGGAAACCCATGCCCTTACAGCAACTGTTGACGTCCTAAAAGCAATTGCAAATGGTCGTGGCCCGTTAAATCATCTTGTGGCTTTAGGGTATGCTGGTTGGCGTGCTGGCCAACTGGAACGTGAAATTACCAGTAATTCTTGGATGATTGCTGACGCTGAAGATGAAATTATCTTTAATACAGAGCTCGACCAAAAATGGCCCCGGGCTATGGCTATGTTGGGGATAGATATTTCCATGCTATCCTTGCAAGCAGGCCACGCTTAAATCTGGCCAGTTACATAAAATTAAAGCACAGTTTCTAAACCTTCAATATCGCCGCCCCCGACGACTGCAATGGAAATATTTTTTTCCTCAGCAAATTGTGAAGCAATTTTTTGTACATGTTCAGCTGACACATTACTTACATCTTTTACCAGTTCTTCAACAGGAATTACACGGTCAAAAATCAGCATTTGGCGGCCTAATTGTTCCATCCGTGACGTAGTTGCTTCCAGCGCCATCACAAGACCAGATTTCATTTGCGCTTTCGCCATAGCAAGACTTTCGCTGTTTACACAGTCTGCCATACGGTTTAATTGCTGCCCAATGACTTTGACAGCTTCGGGTGCCATATCGGGTGCAGTACCA
>JABABO010000119.1 GCA_014238195.1 Kordiimonadaceae bacterium
AATCCTATATTTTTGTAATGACACCGCTGTAGGCTGCTAGAATTTCTTGAGTATTATTATACTCACCAACTCTAAAGCATGTTTCTGCATCTGGATTGATAGAATAGGCTTGTTCTTTGTCGTTTAAATTAAATGTACAGACTACTGTATCTTTACCAAATGTGCGTTTGAAAGATAACAAGTGTTGACTTGCATCTAGAAATTCAATCGATCCCTTTATTAAGCTTGGGTGTTCTTTCCGGAAGGCAAGAAGGTCCTTGGTAAAATTCAAAGATGAGTTTTGATCTTGTTCTTGATCTGCGACATTCAGTTCAAAATGCCGAGGATCAATAGGGAGCCATGAATTTTCTTGCCAACAAGCATCTTGCCCAGCTTCACACCATGGAATGGGGGAACGTGCACCATCACGATTTAAGGTTTCGGGCCAGTTTTTTAAAGCTTCTGGGTCAACGATACGATCAAATGGTATGTCTGCATGGGGTAGGCCAAGTTCCTCGCCTTGATACATAAATAGTGTGCCGCGTAGACTGCAGAGCAAAGTATTCATCAGCTTTGCGAATTGTTTTTCGTTCGCTCCATTGCCCCACCGAGAAACCACGCGTTGTCTGTCATGGTTTGAAAATGTCCATGAAGGCCAACTTGAGGTTTGCTCAGACCAGTCGGACAGTGCTTTTTTGATGACGTTAGGGGATAAGGTGTCTTCTTCTAGGAAGATAAAGCTGTAGGCGGTGTTTAATAGGTTATCACCAGCTGTATATTGCGCCATTTCTTCTAATGATCGGCGTCCACCAACTTCGGCGACTGTGAATTTGTCACCATAGCTATCAAGCAGGATTCTAAGCCGTTTTAAAAAGGAAACTATATCTGGGTGTGACTGGTTATTAATTTGATCCTGAAAATCAAAGGGGCGGACGCCGTTCGGATTTTCAATAGCTGGATTATCAATCAGTGCAGGGTTGTGCATGTAGTGGTTTGTCGCGTCAAGACGAAAGCCATCGACACCGCGACCCAACCAAAATTCTGCAACGGATAAAATTTCTTTTTGAACGTCTGGGTTATGCAAGTTTAAGTCAGGTTGTTCGGACAAAAAGTTATGCATATAATATTGCTTGCGGCTTGCATCCCATGTCCATGCAGGGCCCGCGAATACTGCTTGCCAGTTATTTGGTGGCCCGCCATCAGCACAGGCATCTGCCCAAACAAACCAGTCGGCTTTATCATTGGTTTTGTCTTTTTTGCTTTCTTTGAACCATGCGCATTCTGTCGATGCATGAGAATAGACTTGGTCTATGATTACCTTAAGCCCCAAGCTATGAGCCTTTGTTAGTAAGGTATCAAAATCAACAAGTGTCCCGAAAATTGGATCAACGGCACGGAAGTCTGAAATGTCATAGCCAAAGTCATGCATAGGAGACATGAAAAATGGTGAAATCCAGATGCCATCGACGCCCAAGTCAGCAACATAGTCCAACTTGTTTGTAATGCCGTTTAGGTCGCCAATACCGTCCCCATTGCTATCACAGAAACTGCGCGGGTAAATTTGGTATATAACGGCGCCTTGCCACCAATTAAGGGGATTTTGAGTGTCAGTGTTCATCAGTTGCATGTACCTGTTTCGTATAGTGCCCAGCTTAAGGCCGGAGCTTTATATGTAATTGAAGTGTCATTGGCTTTTAGGAGGCCTTTTGTGCCCGCCTTGAAACATAAATTTGAAATCTGAAAATCAAGGGTAAATGTATCTTGAATGTCATTGCTTGATGAATTGGCGATTACCACAACTGTTTCACCGCTTTCAGCGGATGTGCGTTTAAAGGCATAAAGGCCGGGTTTGTCAGCCGCATACAATACGTCCATAGATCCGCCATTTAGAGGCGTATGCGCGCGTTTGATTTCTGCAAGTTTTTTCAGATATAAATAGAGGCTTGATAACATGTCAAAATTGTCCTGATCTGTGGTGGCTGAACTACCAATTAAGGTGTTGTCATTGTAACTGACGACCTTGCTTTTAAACATGTCTTCACGCGCGTCTTGGTCGTGACCGTCGCCGCTAAAGCCTTGCTCATCGCCGTAATAGACAACAGGTACACCACGGCTGAAATACATTAAGGCATGAGCAAGCTTGGCCTTTTTCAAAGTTTGTTCAGGCGTTAAATTTGTACCATGTTTTTTGATGATATGCCCAATGCGCCCCATGTCATGATTGCCTAGAAACGTCGGTAGAATCGAAGCATCACCATTGTCGCTGGAATACAAGTGATCTTGTGCAAATAATTTAGAAAATTCGTTTGGTGCCTTATCTTCTGCGATCACTTTTTGACTGGCTGATTGGTACCCGAAATCAAGCACGGTTGGCAATTTTGCTTCAGTTGTGAAGTAGCTTAGGCGCACAGGGTCTGGGTCATACACTTCACCAAACATATAAAAATTTTCAACGCCTTCAGAATGGGCGTGGTCTAAAATGGCTGGGGCAAATGATTGCCAAAATTTGGTAGTGACGTGGCGAACGGTATCAATTCTATAGCCATCAATTTTAAACTCAGAAATCCAGAATTTAAAGATGTCTATCATGCCGGCAATAACATCAGCTTGGTCGGTATCAATATCGTCTAGACCAGCAAAATCACCGTAAATAGAGCTTTCGCCCTTCCACATGCTGTCGCCTTGATTATTGTAGTTCGATGGGTCGTTCAGCCATGCAGGTACTTTGATGTTCTTTTCTGCAACGGGGATGTAAGGTGTAAGCTTTTTGGTACCTTTTTTCTTGTATTCACAAAGGGGCACCGTTTTCGCAGTGGCTAGCTTTTCTTCGGGTAAGCATTCCCGGTATTTAATGACGTCAGCTGTATGATTTGTGATAATATCAAATACCACTTTCATATTGCGCTTGTGTGCCTCTTCAACCAGTTCTTTTAAATCATCATTAGTCCCTAAATGTGGATCAATTTGAGTGAAGTCTGTTACCCAGTATCCATGATAACCAGAAGTTATATTGACAGAATTTGGCTGCACGGCTTTGTTTTTAAAGATAGGTGTCATCCAAACAGCACTGATACCCATATCAGCTAAATAATCTAATTTACTGGTAAGGCCTTTTAAATCACCACCATGATAAAACCCCTTATGCGTAGGGTCAAAACCATGCTGCATAACCCCGCCTTCAATACCGCCTTTGTCATTTGATGTGTCGCCGTTTTCAAAGCGGTCAGGCATGACAAAATACATGATGTCAGCTGTGATTGGCCGCGTTTTATATGCTTCTAGTTTTTCAGGCCTTACGGATTGATCGTCTGAAATTGCAGCAAACGGATAAGTGGTTATAAATGCTGCTACACTCAGGGATTTTATAATGTGTCTAAAATACATTATTTCACCTCATCTGTTTTAATGAATAAAGTTGAAAGGCCACCAAGAAGCATGAATATGCCGCCAAGCAACATCGCATAAATGGCTTCCCCATTGAATAATACGCGCACTAGAAGACCTAAAACACTGGCTGCTAATAACTGTGGGATCACAATGAAAAAGTTGAAGATACCCATATAGGTACCCATTTTTTTAAAGCTGATAGAGCTTGCGAGAAGGGCATAAGGGATCGATAAGATAGAAGCCCAAGCAAAGCCAACACCAGCCATTGAAATAAGCAGGTAATCAGGATCTTTAATGAACATAATGGACGTTAGGCCAAGGCCGCCTAAAATCATATTAATAAGGTGGGTTTTACGTCGACCTACTTTATTGACGAATTTGGGAATGAAAAAGGCTGCAACGGCTGCAAAAACATTATACATCGCAAACATTAGGCCCACCCAATCAGCACCAGTATTATAGGCAGCTGTGGTTGGATCACTAGATCCGAAATGGAAGCTTGTTACGGCCGGGGTCGTGTAAATCCACATGGAAAATAAGGCAAACCAAGAAAAAAACTGTACCACTGCCAACTGCTTCATCGATTTCGGCATTTGAAATAAATCATCAACGATATGGACAAGGGCATTATCAACTTTGTTATTAGTTTTTAGTGTGCTGGTAATGATCTGAATGATACCAAAGCCTGCAATGCCAAGTGTCAGGATAAGCAGTTGTTTATCCAAAGCATTGCTTATGACTAAATGCGTGCTGAGTAAACCAGTAATGACCCATAAAGCACCACCTTTTAAATAGTTTTTGGGAGTGCTTGCTGGGGCTGTATCACTTTCGCTTTGAGCAAGCGAAGCAAAGGCTGATAATTCTTCGGGGGAATATTCCTTTGTTTTGATGATTGTCCATAGGACCGCCAAAAACAGTCCGGCTCCACCGGCATAAAAAGAATATTTTACAGAATCTGGGATAACGCCTTCGCCTGCCGCATTGCTAACATCAAACCAGTTTGCCAGCATCCATGGAAGGGCAGACGCAACAACTGATCCGACACCAATGAAAAAACTTTGCATAGCAAAACCAGTGGTGCGTTGCTTTTCTGGTAACATGTCCCCTACAAATGCCCTGAAAGGTTCCATCGCGATATTGATCGAGGCATCCATAATCCAAAGCATGCCAGCTGCGA
>JABABO010000367.1 GCA_014238195.1 Kordiimonadaceae bacterium
CGTGGCCGCCGCCGATATTATTTATATTGAGGGTTATTTGTGGGACCGTGATAATGCAAAACGTGCTGTTGAAAAGGCGATGCGCCGCGCTAAAGCAAACGGAAATAAAGTAGCCCTAACGTTATCTGACAGCTTTTGTGTTGGCCGTTTTCGCAGCGAGTTTTTAGACCTGATCAATGGTCCAGTGGATATATTATTCGCTAATGAAGCAGAGATTACATCGCTTTTTGAAGTGGAGAGCTTTGAAGAAGCTTTGGCACGATTAAAAGGGAAAGTCGGTCTTGCAGCCCTTACGCGCTCTGAAAAAGGGTCGGTTATTTTAGACGGCGATACGGTGCATTTGGTAGAGGCTGTCGCCACAACACTTGAAGACACCACAGGCGCAGGTGATTTGTATGCTGCTGGTTTTCTGTATGGCATTACCAATGGCTATAACCCATATGATGCAGGCCGGATTGGCAGCCTTTGTGCCTCAGAAGTCATCGCACATGTTGGCGCCCGTCCTGAGTGCTCATTAGCGGACTTAAAAACACAACGGTTGGGCTTATAATCCGCACGGGTCAGCGAAAATGGTTTCCATTGATACCAAATCTCATTCATATTAGGCTGCACGCAAACAAAAAACATGAAAGCCTATTATGCCTGTGAAAAAAGAACATGTTCCTGAAAACCAAATCCTAAAATCAATTGGGATATTTTTACTGCTCACAGGTTTGCTAGCGCTTCCTTTTTATATGCTCGCTATCGAGGTGGGCTTGAAACGCCATTATATGGCCGCTCTCATGTGGTCACCAGGCCTTGCAGCACTCATGACCTGTAAAATTCAAGGGATCAAAATCACTTCTCTGGGATTTGGCTGGGGACGTAGCACCTATCATATTGCGGCTTATATTCTACCCATGATCTATGGTGTATTGGCTTACGGGTTGATTTGGTCTTTTGGTTTTGCCACGGTTTTAGACCCTGCCTTTCTTAAAGAGGCAACTTATTATTTTGGTGACCTAGGGGCCAGCGAAGGAGTGACCATAGCGTTTTCAGTCCTGATGTTAGCGACCGTTGGCATGTTATGGCATATCCCGACGGCATTAGGTGAAGAAATCGGCTGGCGCGGTTTTTTATCAGTACTTTTGATGCGTCGTTATAATTTTGCGGTGAGCGTTCTTATCACTGGCGTGATATGGGCGCTGTGGCATTTTCCGATTATTATTTACACGACATATAATGCAGGGCCTGCTGATCTGCATATACAGCTCTTGAATTACACAGTATTATGTATCGGGCTTTCGTCTATTATGCTTTACTTGCAAATTAAATCACAAAGTGTTTGGGCACCAACGATTTTACATGCTGCCCACAATGTCTTTTTGCTTTCAATTTTAAAATCAATGACGCACGAATATGAAGACAGCTGGCAATATGTCGGGGAATTTGGTGCAGTCATTCCTGTGACCGTCTTATTGTTTGGTCTTTTAACTTGGCGAAAAGCTCAAAAAGAAGGCATTTCAGGACCTTTACCCGCTTAAAATACATGAGGGATTAATAAACATGGACCAAATAAAAAAACACCAAAAACAAGCCATCACTGAAGCCAAAGCCCGCACAGCGCAAGCCCAAGCCCGGGCAGAGCAAGCCAAAGCCCAGAAAAAACAGGGGCTTGCGAAGGAACATGGGGGCCGTGAAGGACTTGAGCCCACTCGTTTTGGGGACTGGGAAAAAAAAGGCCTGATTTCTGATTTTTAGGAGGGAGGGGTTGCTCGCTTTAATCTTGTAAAAACCCCTATATCATGACCATCATATATATAGCGAGACCAATAAATAATGATCTTATTATTTATTGATAAGTCGAACCGACACAAAGACTTATAGCCAAATGAGGTGATCAATATTCACCGCAATTGGCTATAGACCTGGGTTTGGGCCTTAACCCGCAGCAACACGCTCGATACAAGCATTTTTCAAAAGCTCCTTAAACTCAAGCAAAGCCCTTTGTTGATCTTTTTCGCCGCTTATGCCTTCAAGTAACCCCACAGTGAAGCCATCTGTTTTCATATAAAGCCGCACTTGGTTTTCTGCAGCATCACGGGAATCGCCTTGTGTAAAATAATGGTCCGCTAACATTTGTAAAAGCTTGATCGCTTTCTGCTGCAAGCTAATATCCAATTTATGCAAGCGCTTGAGATATTGGCTATTGTTCAAAATAATCTGGCAAAAACTATCCAGTTTTTCCGCAATTTTTCGGCGGTGCATTTCGCTCATGTCCGCATGCAACACTTTCTGTTGCAGCTCAACAATATCTGGCATGCGGGCTATCGGCGATTTAAGATCAAGGCCCAGAAATGTTGTCTCAAACTCTGGTCGGGTCAGAATTGGCATCATAAAATTACTAATCGTCCGTTTGCCTGACATCCCTATTGTCACTTTTTGTAAATCGATCAGATAGTTCATTTTATCAAAGGCTGTGGCCTGCTCAACGAGTGCATCACCAATAGACTGACTGTTGATAAGTCGGCCTGCCCTCGCCGCTAAAGCATCAATGATTTGATCCTGTTTACCCGACAATAAATCAACTTTTTCAACAAGACTGCGAATTTCACTTAACGACCCTAGCTGCCTAATCAGCCCACCTGAATGAACTGGTTTAGCCGCTTCCACTTCAAGCAATAATCGCTCCCCCAAGACATGACTGACCAGTGGCAGTGCACCTGCGCATAAAAAACTATTCAAACGCAAAACGTCATCTGAGAAAACTTCGATACTATCATTTTTGTCTTCTAAGGCCATTTGGTCGCATTGCAGTGTCGCCAAAAGTTTAATAAAGTCGCCGCGTTCAGACTGCTCCCCCAGTAACTGAGGCAATAACCGTTTATGGAGGAAAAATTCCGCAATCAATTGATCAAGAATTTGCATCACCCAGTCCGGGCGATTGTTCGTTAGAAAAACCACAGTGCGCCCGAATTTATCCTCTAATGTTGCCGCTGGCCTAAGATATTCGGTCACCGCACTGGTGAGCAAAAAAGTACGATTGTTTTTGTCGCTCAATTCACCAATAAGTGGCTTTAATCGCCCCATTTCTAAGGATGGAATATGGTCAGCATTAGACTTTAAAATCTCGACTGCCATATCAATCACTTTAAATAATTTACGCATGCGTTCCTGGATGGAACCTTGCTCGCTTTCAAAGGCAACGGCAGAGCGCTGAACAGCATCCTGTAATTTTTGGCCTGTGTTATAAAGCTTGTAATAATGCTCAAGACTATGCAAAAGCTCAGTAGGGGTCATCATCCAGTCAGAAAGTGTCGTGCCGATCAAATCCCATATGGACCGTCTCCCATCAGCGCGGTACAGATCGTCAGGTGTCAGACACGGCGATACTTCCCCCGTACGGTCATACTTTGATTGTTTAACAGTGGCACCGCGTGAAAATATATCCACCGTTGAAAAACTATCATCTTGATAATTATAGCTTTCTTTCAGAACACGCACCCCTTTATATTGCCGTGCATTCCAAATTTTTTCAGCTTTAGCCATCGCGGCATTGCGTTCAGGTAAAACCTCGATAATCACCCAACTGGCACCGCGTTTGCCTAAAATTTCATAATGAACATTTTTTGCCATAGTGGTCTCTGATAGCCTTCAAGCAGGTTTTTGATCGTCAAGTGTATCGCGGCTTTGGTTAATTTTTACCAAGCAAAGCAAAGATTTTTCCAATATTTTCTGACGGAGGTCACAGCCTATCCAATGGTATAGCAAGACCGATGAATAATGAGATCATTATTTATTGATAAGTCGAACCGACACAAAGACTTATAGCCAAATAAGGTGATCAATATTCACCGCAATTGGC
>JABABO010000368.1 GCA_014238195.1 Kordiimonadaceae bacterium
AGGCACCCAGCAGGGCCATGTGAATAGTAAAGGCAAGCGCACATAGCCCAGCATTTGTACAAATATTTGAAGTCGCTTTTTCGCGGCGAATATGTTGCTCCCGCGTTGAAAGCGTTAGCACAAAACCACGCTTACCATTTGCGTCCACTGTTTCACCGCAAAGCCGCCCTGGCATTTGCCGAACATATTTTTGATTTGTAGCAAAAATCCCAACATATGGCCCACCAAAATTAAGACCATTACCAATACTTTGGCCTTCACCAACCACAATATCCGCCCCCATTTCGCCAGGGCTTTTAATCAGGCCAAGGCTGATAATTTCAGTGACACACACAATCAATAAAGCTTTTTTTGCGTGCGCCACTTCGGCGACTTTACTCAGATCAAGGACCGAACCAAAAACACCCGGGTTCTGTACGATAACGCAGCTTGTCGTATCGTCGATCGCATCAATCGCGGCTTGCAGTTCAGCTATCGGGTCGGCTGGGTTTGGCGCTAATAGCACAAGTTCGTCATCTGTATACTGGGTTACCGCTTCACATACACTTCGGTAATGTGCATGCAGACTGCCAGCAATGACCGCACGTTTTTTGCGGGTGACACGCCGTGCCATCAAAATTGCTTCCCCGCACGCTGTCGAACCATCATACATTGATGCATTTGAGACATCCATACCAGTGAGTTCAGCGACTTGAGTTTGGAATTCGAACACTGACTGCAATGTGCCCTGCGCGATTTCTGGCTGGTACGGCGTATAAGCGGTTAAAAATTCACCGCGCTGTATCAAATGGTCAACACTGGCTGGCACATGGTGCTTGTATGCCCCAGCGCCAACAAAAAATGGCCCATCACTTGCGCTGACATTTTTAGCAGCCAAACGGGTCATATGGCGTTCAACAGCTATTTCAGTTTGATGGGGTGGTAAATCTATGTCGGCATTCAATGCAAAGCTTGGAACATCTTTGAATAAATCATCAATGCTCGCTACGCCAATTTTATGGAGCATGCTTTGGCGGTCTTCATCTGTTAGCGGCAAGTAGCGCATGCCTTGTCTCCGTTCCTTAACAATCATCTGATGGTGGTTGATCTCAAAAAACTATTCTAAGCCAGCAATAAAGGCTAAATAACCATCTTCATCAAGCAGTTCCTCTAATTCTGAAGCATCCGCAATTGTCATTTTAAAGAAATAGCCATCACTGGTTGGGGCTGTGTTCACAAGATCTGGTGCGCCTTCAAGTGCCTCATTCACCATAATAATATCACCCGTGATGGGGGCGTATACCTCGCTCGCAGCTTTGACTGATTCGACAACCGCGACTTCATCCCCTTTGGCGTAAGCGGCACCCACCTCAGGCACCTCAACAAACACAACATCACCCAACGCTTTTTGGGCATAATCCGTAATGCCGACGGTCGCAGTGTTACCCTCAACAAGTATCCATTCGTGATCTTCAGAATATTTCATCATTATTTTTCCCCTAATTGATGATCAATAATTTTACGATGCGCTTTTACGCTTATAGTTTTGCTTAACAAACGGTGTTGCTGCAACCTTTGCTGGATGAGCTTTGCCGCGAATAATTAATTGAATCTCAGTGTCTTTCTCCGCAAATATGGTGGGGACAAATCCCATCGCAACAGGTCCGCCAACTGTAGGGCCAAACCCACCGCTGGTGACAAGGCCAATTTCTTTACCGTTCCTATCAGCTATGACAGTGCCTTCACGTGCAGGGGTGCGACCAATTGGTTTAATGCCAACACGGATTTTGGATGGGCCGCCCGCTAATTCATTTAGAATACGCTTAGAACCGATAAAATCACCAGATTCACGGCGTTTTTTTCCTAGGGCAAAAGTCACATCTGCTTCGACGGGACTAATATCCCCGTTGAAGTCATGCCCAGATAGGCAAAGCCCAGCTTCAAGACGTAAGCTATCCCGCGCACCAAGGCCAATCCATTCAACACCGCCAAACGCCAGCAAGCGTTTGCAAAAGTCTGGTGCCTCGTCAGCAGGAATTGAAATTTCAAAACCATCTTCGCCCGTGTAGCCAGACCGCGAAACCCAACAGACGACACCTTCCAGCGTAATCATCGTGGCTTCCATGAAATTCAACTCACTAGCTTCTGGTGCAAGGGAGGCTAATATTTCACCTGCTTTCGGTCCTTGCAAAGCCACCAATGCCCTGTCTTCTAGGGGTTCTAACGCAATGCGGTCCCCTAGTTTTTCTTCTAATATTTTATAATCTTTGTCTTTGAAGGCTGCGTTCACCACAACATATAACATGCCATCAGGTTCAAATGTACGGGTGACCATCAAGTCATCTTCAATACCGCCTGTGTCATTGAGTAATAAGGTATAACGCATTTTTCCTGGCTTTAAGACCTTTAGTGCACCTGGCATCAGTTGCTCGATCACAGCGGCAGGATCAGACCCATCGGTAGAACGAATAGTGCATTGTCCCATATGACTAACATCAAACAATCCTGCGCTTTCGCGGCAAAAGACATGTTCCTTCATAATACCAAGCGGGTATTGCACAGGCATTGCATAGCCAGCAAAAGGCACCATTTTGCCACCCGCTTCAACATGTAAATCATATAGGGGGGTCTTTAGAAGGTCTGTACCAAGGTCATTCATTAGCTAGGCTCCAGTTCTTAGGGTCAAACAGAATGACCAAGCCACATAAGCAGCAAAACGGTCATCACCCCCTCTGTCATGGAACCTGAGAGATTTCACTGAGTCACTGCTTAGCGTCATGACCAGCTTACCCCGTCGGTGAGAAGCATACACTTCTGCTTTCCAGAGTGTCCAATAACCTGCGGTCCTTGGTACCTGAGAGTTTCCGAGGCGGTTGCTCCTTCGGTGCTGTATGATCAGCTCTCCCGCAGTGTTATTACACAAAGTCTGTGTAGGACTGCTACAGATCATAGGCAATTTCGCAGGACTGTCAATCAAACAAAAAAAACAGGCAATCAAACAAAAAAAACAGGCAATCAAACAAAAAAAACAGGCAATCAAACAAAAAAAACAGGCAATCAAACAAAAAAACATAGGATTTCTAAACTGTTTCAAGGGCTTCAGATAATGACTTTTAGGGCACTCTGCATTTTAAGCCGAATCGATCTCTAGCAACTGTGATGAGCAATCATTATTGAACTTAGACAAAACTAAGAATTAAGGAGGCCATGGTCGCACTCATTAAATTGGCGAGCGTGCCAGCTGCCAGCGCCCGCATACCAATTTTAGCAATGAAGGGTTTGCGCGCAGGGTCCAAGGCACCAAGCCCACCAAGCTGAATGGCCAAAGATGAAAAATTAGCAAACCCACACAGTGCGAATGTCACCACAGCAACCGTATGTGGGCTCATATCATTCATCTTTTGTAACATGCTGGTAAAGGCGACAAATTCATTCAAAATCAACTTTTGACCAACCAGGTTTCCGGCAACTGCTGTTTCTGCCCATGGCACCCCCATTACATAAAGCAAAGGCGAAAAGACTGTACCCAAAATCAGTTCTAAGGACAAATCTGCCCCGACCAAACTGCCAACCCAGCCCAGTAAACCATTCAACAGGGCAATCAGGGCAACAAACGCTAACAGCATCGCACCAATATTACCGACAAGTTTTAGGCCAATGGTAGCACCTTCGGCAGCCGCTTCGATCAAGTTACTGGCTTTTTTACCGTCTTCATCAACAATTTCAATATTGAGAACATCAATATCTTCTGCATTTTGATCATCCGTTGTTGGCATAATAATCTTTGCCATTAATATCCCGCCTGGGGCCGACATAAAGGCTGCGGCAATTAAATAATTGAGCGGTATCCCCATTGCCGCATAACCCACCAAAACGGACCCAGCGACCGACGACATGCCTACAACCATCAGCGTGAAAAACTGTTGATCGCTCAAGCCTTTAATATAAGGTCTAATCACAACGGGGGCTTCGGTTTGGCTCACAAAAATATTCGACGCTGCACCAAGCGCTTCAATTTTGGTAATGGCGGTTACTTTGGCAATAAAGCCGCCAATAATTTGCGCCACCCACTGCATAATGTGTAGATGATACAGGACAGACATCAACGCCGACATAAAAATGCTCACGGGGAAGACATGCACCAGAAAGATAAACCCGATATTGGACGGATCACCCAGTGGGCCAAAAACAAAAACAATGCCTGCCGTCGAATAAGTAATCATTGATGACACACCTGAGGCTAACCCACCCAGAACACGACTGCCGATGTCGGTATAAAGCGTAAAGCCTGCAAAGAAAAATTGCAATGCAAAGGCTGCCAAGACTGTACGCAGTGATATGGCTTTGCGGTTGGTTGACACCGTAACAGCCAGTCCAAGAAGGAATATAATCCCGATGATGCTAATCATAGTCTTTCAGTTCCTTTTTTATTGCGGCTTTTTGGCTTTATAGTTCTTGGTCTTGTTCAATGATAAATCATGGGGGCCAAACGCTAGGGGTAACAAGGATTGTATAGGGCTTGAATGCAATAATTTTCCAGATTTATTGACAAGATGCACCCGGGTATTTGCGTCAGCGAACTCGTTGATTTTTTGGCGGCACCCCCCACACGGGGCGCAAAGATTATCTAAAGGCCCCACCACAACAATATGATCAATAATCGGTACGTGGTCCGCATCCCCTGATGCCCCACAAACCATTGCGGCAATCGCATTAGATTCCGCGCAGGCCCCAAGTGGATACGCTGCGTTTTCAACATTACAGCCCCTAAATTTTTCACCGCTTTGTGTTATAAGCGCCGTTCCAACAGAAAAGCCAGAGTATGGTACATAAGCATTTTTTTGCGCATCAATTGCAAGATCAGTCAATTCGCGTAATATTGAAACACTAATCACTTCATCTGGGTTATTATCAAGCATGTTTGTTCCTTATCCAGCCTTTTTTGAAGGCCGTGAACCCATTGATACAGTGTCAGCTAATTCCGTCAAGCATGTGTTGCATATGATCGTACTTTTGGTGCAAGCTGTTCGAAATTTAGATTCTTTACAAGCTTCGCGGAATACAGACCATGACCCAACATCTGACTGTCGTTGATCACCCCTTAGTGCAACATAAACTGACCTTGCTACGTGATAAAAATACCAGTACGCATGATTTCCGCCGATTGCTGCGGGAAATCGGTTGGTTTTTGGGGTATGAAGCCTTGAAGGGCTTAAAGCTTGAAGACAAAGCCATTGCAACACCTGTCACTGAAATGGTCGGGGCAAAGCTGGCGGGTAAAAAGGTAACCCTTATCCCTATATTGCGTGCTGGCGATGGCCTGCTTGCACCATTTCTGGACCTATTACCCTCAGCGCGGGTCGGTCAAATGGGCATTGTCCGCGACGAAGAAACCCTTATGCCCAGTGTGTATTTCAAAAAATACCCTAAGGATATAGCGGACCGCCCTGTAGTGATTTTAGACCCCATGCTAGCCACAGCAGGTTCAGCAATCGAAGCCATTAATGAGATGAAACGCACAGGGGCAACGAACATTATTTTTGTCTGCCTTGTCGCTGCCCCCGAAGGGGTTGCTAATATGAACAAGACACACCCAGACGTGCCCATCACGGCGGCTGCATTGGATGAAAAACTTAATG
>JABABO010000302.1 GCA_014238195.1 Kordiimonadaceae bacterium
AAATGTCTTGGTGGCTGGGATGCTTGCGCCGCCGAATTTGGGGGCCGAGTATGCGGGTGTTTTTGATGCAGCCTTTAAAAATGCCGCTGATAAACACAGGGCGCACTTTTATCCGTTCTTTTTAGACGGTGTTGCAGGGGACCCTCATTTAAATCAAGCGGATGGCATCCATCCGACAAAAGAAGGCATTGCAGTTATTGTATCAAAGATCGGGCCAATTGTGCAAAGTGTGTTACCGTAAGTTCATACTTTACTTAAGTGTTTATCTTTATATTTTGGGGGCATGATGCGTCTATTTATCGGAATCGAGTTAGCTGACACTGTTATATAGCGAGACCAATGAATAATGAGATCATTATTCATTGCAAAGTCGAACCGATACAAAAACTTATAGCTAAATGTGGTGATCAAAATTCACCGCAATTGGCTATAAGTGGACTAGATTTATCACGTGGCGGTGTGGAAAACGCTTTTTGGCAGCGGGATGATCAGCTTCACCTGACTCTGGCCTTCATTGGTGATGTTTACTGCAATGAAAGACTGGAAATAGAGGGCACTTTATCGACAGTACAGTTTACGCCGTTTGATATGCGGTTATTAGGGGTTGGCATGTTTGGCCGGCAAGCGGGATATGATGGATTTGCACAACCCCGCGCTTTGTGGGCAGGCGTTGCCGATAAAGCACCCCTTGCTAACTTGCATGATAAATTAAATTTTGCGCTGGACCGCGTCGGGGTCCGTGTTGAACAGCGTGCCTTTAAGCCGCACGTGACGCTGGCACGATTTAAAAAAGGCACCCGCGCCCGCGTGCGTGACTGGATGGGGGTCAATAGTGCGCTGACAACACCCAGCCAAACGGTGGGGCATTTCACCCTGTTTTCAAGCGAACTAACGGCTAGTGGTAGCTATTACACGCCCGAATCCCGCTTCGGCGAAACCGCCCACGGCGACGATGGCGACTAAAGGGGGCGACTAAAGGGGGGGGGTGCTATAGCCGCTCATCCTTTGGTGGTATTATTTTTAAACATCTTTCAAGGCAGGGGTATATATGCGCATACGGCCTAAAAAATTAACAGCCGATCAATTATCTGGTTTTAAAAACGATATATTCGGATTTAAGACATTTGCCGAGCAACTCACAGACTTGGTGCAGAATGCTGAGCATCCATCAACAATTGTGTTAGATGGCGGTTGGGGTACTGGTAAATCAGTCTTTATCCAACAATGGATCGCATTGGCGCAGGAAAAAAATACAGTTATCTATTTTGATGCTTTTGCGGTTGATTATCAGGATGATGCCTTTCTAGCGATCGCTGAAAACATTGCGGCTGAAATGCCCGAGGCTAAGGATGGCAAAAAACAAGATTTTATCGCGAAAACAATCCCCTTAGCCAAGCGATTTTTACCTATTGCCGCCAAAGCGGCTGTGAAAATTGCGACTGCGGGACTGGTTAGTACCGATGCCGTGGGTGGTGCAATAGCTGACGCGGGTGGCGAAGCATCTGATGCGGTGTCGCAGGCCATTCAAGACAGGTTAACATCCGCCGCTAGTCGCAAATCTGAAGTGGATGAATTTCGGGAAAGCCTTAAAGCCCTTGCAGAAGAAAAGGAAGGGCCTTTGATTATTGTTATTGACGAACTTGACCGCTGCAACCCAACTTTTGCCTTAAGTGTCTTGGAACGCATCAAGCATTTCTATGATGCAGAAGGGGTTTGTTTTCTGCTGGTAACAAACTTGCTGCATATGGCGAACGCTGTGGAAGGCCAGTATGGCAATAAAATCAATGGCGCTGAGTATATGCAAAAATTTTATGACTATACATTAATGCTGCCACCTGGAAATAATAGCGTTGGAAGAGTGCAAAATTCTAAAAAGTATTTGCATTTTTTGTTGCATCAATTCGAAATTGAATGGCAGGCCCAGAATGAATTTCGGCCAACGATTGAAGTCATGATTGTAACGCATGATTTATCGCTCCGAGATTTAGAAAAAATCATCAGCAAATTATCTGTGGGATTGTTAAATAACACATTTGGATCGTATGACCAAGGCGATACAGTCGCTTGTTTATTGACATTATATGTGAAAGACAGAGTGAAGTATTTAAGTCTAGTTTTTGGTCAAAATGATGCAATTCTTGACTTCTTTAAATTCGAGAATTGGAATTCTATAAGGCAAACTCCGCTCTTTTCTGAGCGCGTAAAGGCTCGGTTGGAATTCTCATTGTTAAAAAGTCATGATAATATACCACTAGAGATTCAACAGCACCTTCCACCAGGACCACCTGATAACACCGTCCCTGAATTCCGTGAACAAAGAATGAGAATTCTTACCCTATAACCGCTCCTCTCTGATTGTACTAAGCAATGCGTCGGCTGCTTGGATGGCGGCGTCGCAGACATAGATAAAACCATCACTGCCGCCATAGTAGGGGTCGGGCATTTCTGCGACGTTTAATTCGGGCGCAAAGGGCAGGAACATATGAATGCGGTTTTGCAAATGCTGGGGGCATTGTCGCATCAGATCGCTGTAATTATCCCTGTCCATGGCAATAATATAGTCAAAATCTGTAAAATCACGGGGGCGGACTTTGCGGCTGCGCTGGCGTGATAGATCAAGCCCGCGGGTTTTAGCGGTTGCCTGCATGCGTGCATCAGGGGGATTACCTGTGTGGTAGCCGGTGGTGCCAGCGCTATCAATATGGAAATGGTTTTGCAGGTTTGCAGCACTCACCGCAGCCACAAAAGCCCCCTCAGCCATAGGGGAGCGACAAATATTTCCCATACAGACAAACAGCACATTGATTTTTTGCTTTGACATAAATTATACCCTTTCTATCTGTCCAAGACCAAGCCATAATCCCAAGACCAAGTTTTAACATTAGGCTAAGTTGCACTAATAATGGGGTGGTGGTGGCTCTTTCCCAGGTGAAGCATTGGCGTTTTCAAGGGCGTAAACTTGGTCATCCATATCCTTCAGCTTAGATTTCATACGGTCAATCTCAGCCCATTGTTTGGTGACAATATCGTTTAGGTTATCGATCGTCTCGGATGCGAAGGCATGTTGATTTTCCAGTTCTTCAACCCGAGCTATCAAGGCGTGTAGCATTGTCGCATCCCCGTTTTTTGTCGTTTGTTTTGGTTTTGTCGCTTCTTCTGTCATATTGTTTGTCCCTAGTTAAAAACCTACTTACGGATGGTGCAATTCTATGAGCGTATCATGAATGGCTTGAACGGCAAGATCAACATGCTCTGGTTTAAAAACCAGAGGCGGCCTGATTTTCAGGACATTGCCATAACGCCCAGTGCTGGCGATTAGAACGCCTTTTTCTGCTAATCTGCTGGTGATCCGTTTATTCATGTCTGGGGTAAAGGGTTCTTTTGTTTGCGGATTTTTTACCAGATCAATCCCCCAAAACAGACCACTGCCTTGAATATCCCCAATAGATTCGAAATTATTTTGTAGGGCCATCAGACGCTCATGCAGATATGCACCAGTGGTTAAGGCATTTTGCATCAAATTTTCTTCATCAAGTATTTGTAACACGGTTTTGGCGGCTAGGGCAGACACTGGATTGCCACCAAACGTATTGAAATAATGAAAATGCGGGTCATTTTGCAACATATCCATAATGCGGCGCTGTATGATGACGGCGGCAACAGGGTGACCTGCGCCCATCGGCTTGCCTACTGTCACAATATCGGGGGTTATTCCTTCACGCTCAAATCCCCAAAAATGACTGCCAAGCCGCGCGTAACCCGCTTGGACTTCATCCATTATAACCAAACCACCCGCACGGCGTACACGCTGAGCAACGCCCTGTATATACCCTTTTGGTGGGTTTAAGATACCATTTGAATCGTAAGATACGTCCATCATAACCGCCGCAGTGCCATGCCCACCATCAGCTAGCTGGGCTATTGCACCGTCTACCGAACCCAGAAAGGCTGTGTTTAGCGCTTGCCCCGTCTTTTGATAAGGGTTGCGGTAAATGTTAGGGGGTTCAAAAACACCGACAAAGCTTTCCCGTTCATGCAATGGGACGTTACATGTTGAAAGCTGACGAACGAGCGCAGAATTTCCGTGATAACTGGATTCAGTCACCAGTATGCCAAAATGGCCTGTAACCCGCCGCGCAATTTGAACCGCAAGATCATTGGCCTCAGTCCCCGTGCACACAAAACACACCGCATCAAGGCCAAAAGGCATTTTAGCAATCAAGGCTTCGCTGGCTTCAACGATATGGCTATGAAGATAGCGGGTATGGGTATTCAATAGGCTCGCTTGGTCAGATAGTGCTGCAACCACCTGCGGATGACAATGGCCGACCGACGCGACGTTATTATAACAATCCAGATATTGCTTGCCGTTATCATCCCATAACCAAACGCCTGACCCTCGAACTAAATGCAAGGGCCTGTCATAAAAATGATGGGCACCATTGATGAGGCTGTTTTTACGTCGCGTAATAAGCTGCTGATTATCCACGGGTGATCTTTCGCCAATTCTTTGGTAGGAGGGTTTATTTCTTGGTATATTTCGATCAGACACTGGATACACCACACTTTTTGTTGCAAAAAGACTAAAATATATACAGTTTTGTCACAATTTTAAAAATTCTACCATCTTTTTGCTTCTTAACATTGACAGCGTGTCTTTTACTGTTAAAAGGAGCGTGCGGATTCGAAGATACGAGGCCGATATTTTATAGACTACCGGCCAGTGCCATTCGACCTTTTTACACTATGTGGATTTGTCATGTCCCTTTCCGGTTTATGCCAGAGTAAGGAGACTATCATGGCTACAGGTACAGTTAAATGGTTTAACGCGACTAAAGGTTTTGGTTTTATTGAGCCAGGTGAAGGCGGCAACGATGTGTTTGTACATATCTCAGCTGTTCAAAATGCAGGCCTACCAGGCCTAGACGACGGTCAAAAAATCTCATACGAACTTACAGAAGATCGTCGCGGACGCATGTCTGCTGACCAACTTGCTATTCTAGATTAATCTTAAATAATCTTAAATGCATGTTAGGGGGCTTTAGTGCCCCCTTTTTCTTATGATGCTTCATCAAACAGTGGCTCGATTTTAAAACATAAATTCTATACAGCGGTTTTGTGTTATTAAAGCTCTCCTATAGCCAATTGCGGTGAATATTGATCACATTATTTGGCTATATGTTTTTGTATCGGTTCGACTTATCAATAAATAATGAAATCATTATTCATTGGTCTCGCTTTTGTGTCGGTTCGACTTATCAATAAATAATGAAATCATTATTCATTGGTCTCGCTTTTGTGTCGGTTCGACTTATCAATGAATAATAAGATTATTATTTATTGGTCTCGCTATATATACATGTTCTAACAAATTCTGTTTGTAATAGATGCAAAGGAATGATCTAATTAAGCCTTATGTCGCATAACGAATATACAGTCTTTACCCCAGAAAAACACGGTGATGGTCAACGTGCCTTGCGTAATGCCCTTGGGCGTTTTGCTACAGGCGTGACAGTTATTACGGCTGTGGGGGCTGACGGGGGAAAAGTCGCAATTACTGCCAATAGTTTTGCCTCTGTCTCGCTTGATCCACCACTCGTGCTATGGAGCATTGATAACACATCGCCCAGCATGGATGCTTTCCAACATGACATGCCTTTTAATATCCATATTTTAGGGGCTAAGCAAAGTGGCCTCGCACAGCACTGCGCCCAGGCCAGCCAGAATAAATTTGCCGCAATTCCCCATGACCATGAAATGGGAAAAGCCCCTTATATTCATCATGTAGATACAGCTTTTTACTGTCGTGTGCACACGCTATATCCGGCTGGTGATCATACAATTATCATTGGGGCTGTCGATGAAGTGCGAACTGTAAAAAATCCGTCAGGTGATTCGCTTATCTTTGTCGGCGGACGCTTTACAACACCCGAATCAAATCGTTAAAATCACAAATTTATAATAGAATCCTTACTCTAATGTTGCATTGCAACATAAAATAAATCAATTAATTCAACGAGTTAAAATCTTAGTATAGCTTTTCTAGGGAATATCGTTATGTTGCGCCGCGAAATATAAATTATAGCTTTTTGTGCAGGTGCTCCCTATGCGGTTACCTCAAAAGCGCAAGGCTTAAACACTGAACAATATTAACATACTGAATGGCTACCAAGTGTGGCGATCTATAAGAAGGAGAATTAAAATGGCGACAAAAACAATCGAAGTAAGGAACCCAGTAGCCGTTGCACGTCAAGCCTATTTGGCAACGATTGGTGGTTATGTAAAAGCATTTGAAGCAGCAAAAGACGGCATAGAAAATGCTGCAACCAAGCGTGATACATTGATCACGGAGCTGAGTGAAAAAGGCGCCGATGTCGAGGCGAAAACACAAGCAGCGATCAAAGAAAACATTGAAACAGCACGCGCCCGCGCCCAAGAAAACATTAAAACAGTTCGTGAAAATATGAGTGATTTTTCAGTTGTTCGTGCTGAAAAGGTACGCTCATTAATTCCCAGTATTTTTTCACGCAAAGCAAAAGTAACCGAGCTAGAAGGTAAAGTTGCGACTTTGAATGAAAAAGTTGCTGCGGCTAAAAAAGCACCCGTGAAAAAAGCTGCCCCGAAGAAAACAGCTTCCAATAAGACTGCGGCTAAAAAAGCACCTGTTAAAAAAGCTGCTCTAAAGCAAGCACCTGTTAAGAAAACTGTTGTTGTAAAAACTGTTGCCCCAAAAGTAGCCACTAAAACGGTTGCTCCAGTCGCTGCCCCAGTCGCTAACTCAGTCAAAACTGAAGCCCCGACAGTAACTCTGGTAAAAGTAGCTGAAACCCCTGTGGTTGCTAAGGCTGAAACACCTAAAACATCTTAAGTCTTGGGTAAAAATACACTAGCTTTTGTTGCTATAGCGAGACCAATGAATAATGATTTCATTATTTATTGATAAGTCGAACCGTAACAAAAGCGAGACCAATGAATAATGATTTCATTATTTATTGATAAGTCGAACCGTAACAAATATTTATAGCCAAATAAGGTGATCAAAATTCACTGCATTTGGCTATAATGCTTGGTACTGGCCTTCCCTCCCCTTCCCCCCTATTTTGAAAAAGTCAGCACCAGAATATTTTGGAATTTAATTTCCTGCAGTTAACCTACTTGCAATCTACCCCAAGCTAGGGTGACCCACCTAATGATTTGCTTTTATGATATTTCCAATTCCACACAGTTTGTAGAGTGTAATCGTATTTAGCGCTTCTGTGTATGAGATTAGTGATGGCTATTGGCCGCTATTGAGTTTGAAAATATGGCAAAATCAACAAAAAAATCTGACCGTGAAGCTGCCCGCAATCTGTGGCTTGCTGGGATTGGCGTTTATGGAAAAGCAATGGGGGAAGCAACATCTGCTGCGATGCGCATGAGCGAAGACGCCAATAAAATGTTTGAAGATTTGGTGCAAAAACGTCAAGCTCTTGAAGACATAGCGGTGGAGACAGGCAAGAATATTATTGACCCGATGGGATTGCGTAATTTGTCTGCCTTTGATGTTGCGGGCGATATCGACAATCGTATCAAGAAAATGCGTCAAGCCTTTGGTTTGCCCTCCTCGTATGAAGACCGTATCCAGGAACTGGAATCAGAAATTAAACGCTTACAAGATGAATTAACCAATTTGGAAGGCAAAAAAACCAAGAATCTAAAGAAAAAGTCTCGTAAATAATATAAATATGCAAAAATCTCAGATTCAGTTACAAATGACCTACAAAATAGTTTAGAAATGAAGCTCCCTGTTTAATGAAGGCTGTGGCTGGAAAAAAACCATGAAGACAAAAGACCGCATTTTGAAGACTAGTCTTGCTCTCTTTAATGAAGAAGGGGAACCAAATGTCTCAACTGTGGATATTGCTTCTGAGTTAGAGATGTCACCTGGTAATCTTTATTATCATTTCAAAGGCAAGGAACCGATCATAAAATCGCTTTATAATGATTATGAAGTGGAAATGCTGGATGTGTTATCGGCACCGATCAACCACCCTCTGCGCATTGATGATAACTGGATCTATATGTATATCATCTTTGAAGAAATCTATGATTTCCGCTTCTTCTATTATAATCTGGCTGAATTGTTGTCGCGGTATGATACATTGTCGATGCGGTTTACACGACTTGTTGACGCTAAACGTAAATCGATGACAGCTATTTATCAGCATTTGCGCGATCAGGATGTTGTGGTGATGAGCGATGAAGAGCTTTCAGTCATTGCAGACCGCTGTAGCATGATGTTTACCATGTGGCCAACTTGGTCAAGACTTAGCAATCCAAACTTAACTGTCCCTCAAGCCATCCATAACGGTGTTTATTCTATTTTTTCACAAGTGACACCATTTTTAAGCGCGGGACGTGAAGAATTTCAGGAACTTTTAGCCTCGTTTCATGCACATATGATGAGCAAAACGTAAAATCTTCATTGCTTTTCTTGGTGTGAAATCTATCAAACTCTTCGCAGCCCGCTTTACTCATCGATCAAACCAACAAGGGCGCGGGCGAAATCACGAGCGTTAAAGGGCTGCATATCCGCTAAGCCTTCCCCAATACCAATAGCATGAACGGGTAAGCCAAATTTATCTGCACAGGCAACCAATACGCCGCCACGAGCAGAGCCATCAAGTTTGGTCATAATCAGGCCGCTAATCTGAGCCATTTTTTGAAAAACCTCCACTTGATGTACAGCATTTTGACCCGTGGTCGCATCAAGCACTAATACCGTATCGTGCGGTGCGCCGTTTAATTTTTTGCCAATCACGCGGATAACTTTTGCAAGCTCCTGCATCAATTCGTCACGGTTTTGCAGGCGGCCCGCCGTATCAATCAGTAAAATATCCATATGTTCTGCGACCGCACGGTCCACGGCTTCATAGGCTAGTGCAGCGGCATCAGAGCCAATTTCTTTCTTGACAACAGGGGCGCCTACACGGTCCCCCCATATCGCAAGTTGCTCAACAGCAGCCGCACGGAAAGTGTCCCCTGCCGCTAACATGACTTTCTTACCATCCTTAATATATTGATTAGCCAACTTGCCGATGGTGGTTGTTTTGCCAGCACCATTGACACCTGCCATCAAAATAACATGGGGTTTGTTCAGTGGATTAATGGCTAAGGGCTTCGCAATGGGTTTCAGGATCGTTTCAATTTCTAGGGCTAAGTATTTTTTGACTTCATCGCCGGTGATTTCTTTATCGAAACGGTCTTTAGCAAGTCCCGCTGTTAACCGAGAAGCCACGTTAACCCCCAGATCTGTGGTAATAAGCAAGTCTTCCAAGTCTTCAAGTGTTTGATCATCCAGCTTGGCTTTGGTGAAGATATTGCTAATGCCCTCGCTTATTGCCTTGGTTGAACGCCGCAAACTTTCACGCATGCGGATGAACCAGTTTTTCTTAGGTTCTGCCTTAATGGGCGAGGGTGCAATGTCAGGACTTAGCGCTGATATTGGCGGCGATACTGACTTAGATGCACGTTCTGTTGTTGTGCTTTTTATAATTGTTTCATAAGGATCGAGGGCTTCAGGAACTGCAATAGTCTTATCCGGCGACTGAATATTTGCACCATTTTCAACATGACCCAAATTGGGGTTTTTGGCCAAATTGAGGTTTTTAGCCAAATTGGGCTTTTTGATAGGTGTGGTTTTTGGTGCACCTGTCTTTGACGCGGAATCGGATGCGTTCTCTTCCATCATATCAAGGATAGAACTTGATGATTTTTCGCCGCTTCTCAGACGACTAAGCCAGCTTTTTTTATCTTGTGTCATGTGTCCACCCTAGGGCTTATAGCCAAATGCAGTGAATTTTGATCACCTTATTTGGCTATAAGT
>JABABO010000370.1 GCA_014238195.1 Kordiimonadaceae bacterium
CTATCGTGTTTGGATTAGCGCTGACAATCACTGGTGGAACGCCAATTTATGGAATGCCTGAAGCTTTCGCAAATACTATCGGTTACGGCAGTATAATTGGCATTCCTATTTCGGTTTGGATCACTGCTGTTTCAGTTGCATGCATGTATGTGATGATGAGTTGGACCCCGATGGGAAGGTATCTGTATGCTATTGGTGGCAATGTACGTGCTGCTGAGCTATCTGGCATTAATACCAAAGTGTACATATTTTTTGCTTACGTGATTTCATCACTTTGCACCGGCATTGCCGCCCTGATGTTAACTGCGCGACTTGAGAGTGGTGAATCTAATATTGGAACTGACTACCCTTTGCTGTCAATTGCTGCTTGCGCAATAGGGGGCGTCAGTCTTCTGGGCGGAGTGGGTCGACTACAAAATGTGGTATTTGGAGCCTTTTTTATAATTCTAATACAAAATGGCATGAATCTACTTCGCATAAACTCTTATCTCCAATTAGTGGCTGTTGGTGTATTGCTCGTAATGGCCATTATAATTGATAATTTACGCCAGAAACTGGTTCATACAATGAAGCATTAGTAGCCCTCACCACTGAAAGAGTGTTCGTGGTGGATGCGCAGGATGCAGAAAGACGTCAACGTCAATGAGGTCAATACTCGATCGTCTATCACTAGGTCAAAAAGCCTTGACCCTGGTCATTGTCAATTTGATTGGCTTTTTGATCGTTGGTCTTGTGGCCTCATCAGCAATTACGCGAGTGTGGGATCATGCCAGTACCACAGCTGAATATTATCTACCTCTGGACGCCTCTGTGTTGCGTGTTAATCAACTCATTAGCGATCGAAATAACTATGTTGAAGGCTTTGTAAGTCACAATTTTAACGGCAATAATCCCCAGACTAGTTACCAGAGTTTTTTGGACAGACAGACCAAATATATGGTTGAGCTAGAACTAATGGAAGAATTGGGTTCTACCTTTTTTGAATCAGGTCACTCTTTGTTTGAGTTTGCTACAAATTTATCAAAGGGTTTGCTTCCAACTATTGCTGACTTGAAGGATGATTTAAAATTAAAAGATCAAAAATTTCTTAAACTCATTACCGATAATATTCTGAGCGATAAAAACACGCTGCTCGCTTCATCGGCGTCTAAAAAATTGGATAATATTATCAATCAAGCACGGGTGTTTTCTATTGAAAGTGGTTTGAAAACCAAGCGAGTTGCCATTGGATATACAGTTTTAGCAACGATGCTTGCTATGTCTCTTGTTGCTCTCGTCTTATGGTTTGTTGTGCTTCTGAATATTTCCAAGCCACTTTACTCTCTAACTGATACTATCAATGCTTTTAATGCGCTAGGGAAAGTTGAGGAAACCGAATTTGAACAACACTTGATGGAGCGAGTTGATGAATTAGGTCGTATGAGCCGCAGCTTTAACAGACTGAAACACAATCTTTATGCTCAAAGAGAGGCTCTGCAAAAATCGAAAGAAGAAGCTGAGCAAGCAAATGATGCAAAATCGCAATTTTTAGCCGCAGCTAGTCATGATTTACGCCAACCTCTTCATGCAATGCAAATGTACATATCTGCTTTACGTGGCAAGATAAAAGACAAAAAAGCTCTTGCGATTGTTGAGGACATTGATGCGGTATCCATCTCAACTGGACGATTGCTTAATGCGCTTCTTGATGTATCTCAATTGGAAGCGGGAGATATCCAACCCAATATGGAGGATTATCCGGTACAGGAAATATTACACCGAGTCGCCCGTGCATTTGAACCGACTGCTAATCAAAAGAATTTAAAACTCACAGTCGTTAAATCAACTGCATATGTTCACAGTGATCCCGTGTTGTTAGAGAGAATTATTGGAAATTTTACATCAAATGCTGTGCGCTATACCGATGAAGGTTCAATTTTAATTGGATGTCGTCACCGGGGAGATAATATTTCCATTGAAGTATTGGATACCGGTTCGGGTATTCCTGATGAAGAGCAAAAAGCAATTTTTGAAGATTTCTATCAAATACACAATAAAGAACGTGACCGTGGCAAAGGCTTGGGATTAGGGCTTGCAATCGCGCGCCGTCTAGCAAGCAGACTTGATATTGTGATTGAACATGAATCCGTTGTTGATTACGGGTCGCATTTTGCAGTTTTGGTACCCAAAGGCAAAGCTCAAGCAGATTTGGCAAAACAGGAATTGCCATCAGATAGTCAGATCCAACAATTGGAAGGCGTAACAATATTATTGATTGAAGATGATCCAATTGTATTAAAGGCAACACATCAATTGATGGGTGAATGGGGCTGTAACGTTCTTACGGCAACGACGATGGATGAGGCCATGTCTGTATTAACAACACGGGAGATAATGGCACCTGATATAATTGTTGCTGATTACCGCCTGCCGGGTGGCGCGACAGGTGTTGAAGCTGCCACTCACCTTCAACTTATGTTAGGGCGTGCTGTACCAGTGATCATTGTAACAGGTGATTTGGCCGATGGTCCGATGCGCGACATTGCTGATCAGGGATATAGGCTATTGTCAAAACCGGTCCGTCCGGCAAAATTGCGAGCACTTGTTTCGCACATGCTTCGATTCCCAGTTAACTAGAATTTTTTCCCTGATATCTAAAATAAATTCCCTGTTATGATGAGTAGGGAATATAGGGTGTAACCCTTTGAATTTGCGTGAGTATTGCCAAGTGATTTAGGCGATATTTGACCAAATTCACGAAATTTCCCTGTTAATTCCCGTATAACAGGGAAAAGGGCAGGAGAGACGGGTTCGCATCGGACTGCGTCCACCACCATAAGCCTTTGATATATAAGAAAAAATTGTATTTTTGTGCATTGAAATGTACACGAGATATCATCCAAGTTTTGAATAATAAAATAGTTCTCCCCACCAGACGTTTACCGAATCCGGATGATTTTTATTGTTATCGTTTCCTTCAAAAATGGAGGCAAAATTCGTTAAAGGTCTCATTCTGACAATGCCCGAATGAGACCTTTGGTAAGTAGAAACTCCTTCGCAATCATGCTGCTCAGGAGTTGAGGGTAGACAAACGGTATCGTTGCACGCCTTCTTCCGAGGGCGACTCTTTACCCGGCGGTAGCTGTCTTAGACACGCCATCGGGTATTGTTTTGGCTAGGCTTGATGGTTGTAAATAGATGCAAGAATTGTTGAAAATTTCTGGAGCGAAGCAGAGCTGCCCACTTCAAACATTCATACCTATATTTATTTACTAGAAGTATCCAAGACGGCTATCTATCTCAAAACTGTCAAAAACCGCGCCTTAGCGCGGGCCGAATGGCGGACATTGTTTACTGCTTGA
>JABABO010000371.1 GCA_014238195.1 Kordiimonadaceae bacterium
AATTGGCTATTGATATAGTGCTTTCATCTTGACTCTGGTCGTGAAATCCGTATAAATCGCGCCTTCGGTAGGTAAATGTATGTTTATATACCGTTTTTGCATGACAATAAAAGTCAGCGGAAACCGCCCAAAGTGCGAGTAATATCAAAGGGTTAGGCTCGTCCGGTTTGCTGCGGCATAGAATATTAGAGAAGGAACAAACATGTTCGCAGTCGTAAAGACAGGCGGTAAACAGTACCGCGTAAACGAAGGCGATGTGATTAAAGTCGAAAAGCTGGACGGCGAAGAAGGCAAAAAAATCACACTCGACCAAGTTTTGATGATTGGTGATGACAAAGCTGTTAAAGTGGGCGAACCCCTTGTAAGCGGGGCGAAAGTCACTGCTGAGGTGCTTGAGCAAAAGAAAGACAAAAAAATCACTGTCTTCAAGAAAAAGCGCCGTCATAATTATCGCCGTAAAAAAGGGCATCGCCAACAAGTGACTGTCCTACGTGTTACAAAAATCGCAAAAGCTGGGCCTAAGAAAGCCCCTGCGAAGCAAACAGAAGAAGCAGCGGCTGAATAATCAGCGGCCCGATTAACTTTTAAAGGAGAAACCTAATGGCACATAAAAAAGCTGGTGGTAGTTCCCGTAACGGCCGCGATAGTATTGGTCGCCGTCTCGGTGTTAAAAAATTTGGCGGAGAAAACGTTCTCGCTGGTAACATTCTGGTGCGTCAACGTGGCACAAAATGGTACCCTGGTGAAAACGTGGGTATGGGAAAAGACCATACTTTGTTCGCGCTTGTTGAAGGGCAGGTCTCTTTCAGCAAGGGCCGTGGTGGCCGTGCCTTTGTATCAGTGACTGACGCTTAAGCGGAACCTGATTAAACAGTTACAAAATGAATTTGAAGGAGCGACGTATTAGTATCGTCGCTCTTTTTGTATTTAGTGAAGTGAGGCTCTAGCGCCTTAGGCTTGACAGGGTTCTGTAATCTCTTACTCTTGGGCACATCGTGTGGGAGAAAGAATTATGAAGCCGTTCAAACAAAAATTTAATAGCTATAGCGTATGCATTGCCTTTCTGTTGCTGTTAGGCGCCTGTGATCAAATTCCTTCCAACAAAGATGCCTCCCAGCCTGTGAAACAGTCAAATAAGAGTGTCAATGAAACACTAAAGGGAGCAGAGGGCTTTACAAAAGTGTCGAATGCCCCCGTTTGGCTGGTCAATAATCCAGGGGGCACCATACCGAATATTGCCTTCATTGAAGGGAATGATGGCTTAATTGTTATTGATACGGGCCTTAAAATAGCCGACGCAGTGATCGCGCTGGGTTATATCCGTACAGTCAGTGATAAGCCCATACGGGCCATCATCTATACCCACCATCATGTTGATCATACAAGTGGCACGAAAGTCTTTGTGGATGACGCACAACAGATGGGCATGACAGATATTCCGATTATAGCGTCGGAGTATTTATTAGATGAATATCAAGATGAAAATGCTGTTACAGGACGCATCATGGCCCTGCGCGCAATGTATATGTATGGTACTTTGTTATATGATGACCCACAACACGACAGTTATAGCGTTGGCTTGTCAGGCCGTGTCATTACTGGTTCTAGTGGTTTCATTCAGCCGACATATTTGATCAAAGAAACCGTGCTTATCAATATAGCTGGTGTGGAATTGCAAATTTTCCCCACAGGCGGTGAAGCGGCTAGCCATATTGGTGTTTATATGCCTGTGGGGGGGATATTATTTTCTGGCGATGAAATACAAGGCCCGACATTCCCCAATTTACATAGCTTGCGAGGTACCAAACCCCGTGATGCCAACAAATGGATTGCAGCACTTGATCGTATGCGGGCCTTCAAGCCAAAAGTTTTAGTGCCTAGTCATGGCTGGATTACCGAAGGAACTGAAAATGTTGAGGCGATATTGGTGACATACCGCGATGCCATTCAATGGACCCATGATCAAGCTGTGCGGCTTATCAATCAGGGCTACACACAGGATGAACTTGCCGAAGCCATGCCTGCATTGCCCGAAGCATTACAAAGTGACCCGTGGACAAAGGAATATTACGGGACAGTCAAACACAGCGTGCGTAATTATTACACGGGGTATATTAGCTGGTTTGATGGTGACCCCGCTACTCTTGACCCACTTCCAAGGCTTGAGCGTGCAAAACGTTATGTCGCACTGATGGGTGGACGCGGTAGTGTTATTGCAGAAGCGCAACACGCAAAGCAAAACCAAGATGCCCGCTGGGTGGCGGAGCTAACGACATATCTTATTCGTGTTAATCATGATGATCAAGAAGCCCGTACTTTGAAAGCTTGGGCTTTTAGGCAACTGGCGATTGAGACGATCAACACCAATTGGCAGGGCTTTTATCTCACGGGTGCGCTAGAGCTTGAAGGTCATGTCGACAGTGTGGCGCTGCAAAATGATTTGCGTTTGTTGTTCGCGCCTGAACATATCAGTACAGACCGTTTGTTAAGCCTATTCCGTTATAGCTTAAACCCTGAAAAGTCAGCGGGTAAAAGCGCGTCTGTGGTTTTTACATTTCCTGATACAGGTGAAAGCTTCACACTGCATATGCGCAACCAAATTCTGGAAATACAATTAGGTAAAGATCCGCAGGCTACAGCTGAACTGAGCATGGATCGCATCATATTAAACGGTGTTTTAAAGGGTGAGCTTGGTTTTATAAAAGAAATGCTGGTCGGTGGTATTGACTTAAAAGGCAGTAAATTGGATGCCCTGAAACTGCTGGGCGCACTTGATACTGAAACTGTTCCCATTCCGCTTGTGGTACGATGACCCGGAAGCATTACCATACATTAAAACCAATAAAGAAAGGCTCTAAAACCCTTTCAAGACACGATGGCATCTGATACAAGGCCCGCATGAGATTTGCAGACCAAACAAAAATTTTCGTCAAAAGTGGCGACGGCGGTAACGGATGTATTTCGTTCCGACGGGAAAAGTATGTCGAATATGGCGGCCCAAATGGCGGGGATGGCGGTCGTGGCGGACATGTTATCGTTGAGGCTATTGCTGGGCTGAACACATTGATTGACTTTCGTTATAAACGCCATTTCAAAGCCAAAAAAGGCCAGCATGGTATGGGCAAAGATATGACGGGGGCTTCTGGTGAAGACATCACTATGAAAGTCCCTGTTGGAACACAAATCTTTGATGAAAATGAAGAATTTATGGTCGCAGACCTAACGAAAGTTGGCGACACTATTACCGTGTGCAAGGGTGGTGAAGGTGGCCTTGGTAATACGCACTTTAAATCATCCACCAACCGTGCACCGCGCCGCATGACCCCTGGTGCTGCAGGCGAAGAAGCTTGGATGGTCCTGCGACTGAAATTAATGGCGGACGCTGGCCTTGTTGGGATGCCGAATGCTGGTAAATCAACATTTCTAAGCACAGTTAGCCGTGCGAGGCCTAAAATTGCAGATTATCCGTTCACCACGATTGCCCCGCAGTTAGGGGTCGTCGGTTTTCAGGAAAATGAATTTGTGCTTGCGGATATTCCAGGCTTGATTGCTGGCGCGTCGGAAGGCGTCGGCCTTGGTCATCGTTTTCTAGGCCATATTGAGCGCTGCGGGGTGATTTTGCATCTCATTGATGGAACAGAAGACGATGTGGTGAAAGCCTATGATACTATTATGGCGGAACTACGTGAATATGGGGGGGACTTAGCGACAAAACCCATGGTTCTTGGTCTGAATAAATCTGATGCAATCCCAGCAGAAGAGCTTGAAGAAAAGCGTATAGCGCTGTCAGATGTTTCAGCGCGGCCCGTTTTATGTTTGTCAGGGGTAACCCATGACGGGGTACCGCAAATTCTAGCAGCACTTTGGGATATCGTAAAAATAGACCAAGCCAAACGCGCCCAAGAACTTGAGGGGATTGCTGAAGGGAATAGTGTGACTGAACCCAGCGGCTGGTCCCCGATTTAAGGCAGTGTTCCCTATGCAACGCAAGGCATCCAATCAGTCAGTTTTAACGCACAAAATTTGGTCGGCGAAACGTATTGTGATCAAAGTGGGTTCTGCTTTGCTTGTTGACAATGCATCAAGCGATTTAAGGACTGCATGGTTACAAGCCTTAGTCCGTGATATTACGCACCTGCAAGCTAATGGCACACAGGTGATTCTGGTTTCATCGGGGGCCATTGCAATGGGCAGGGGGGCTTTAGGGTTAGACAGCCGCCCTTTAAAGCTAGATGATGCTCAAGCGGCTGCGGCTGTCGGTCAAGTACGGCTTGCGCAAGCCTATCAAGCTTTATTCACTGAGCAAAATATAGTCACCGCCCAGCTTTTATTAACTTTGGATGATTTGGAAGATAGACCGCGGTACTTAAATGCCCGTGCGACAGTCGAAGCCCTGTTAATGCGCGGTATTGTGCCTGTTATCAACGAAAATGATACGGTTGCTACCAGTGAAATTCGCTTTGGCGATAATGACCGTTTAGGGGCAAGGGTCGCGCAGCTTGCTGGGGCCGATTGGTTGATTTTACTTTCTGATATTGATGGCTTATACAGTGCTGACCCGCGCACCAATGCAGGGGCTGAATTTCATGCGCACATAAGCGAAATCACACCAGACATTGAAGCCATGGCTGGGCCACCAGTCCAAGAGGGCACAGGGTCTGGTGGTATGATCACCAAAATTGAAGCCGCTAAAATCGCGACCGCGGCGGGGTGTTCAATGGTGATTTTAAACGGGACGGACCCCGCACCGTTAACACGCTTAAAGCAGGGTGAACGCGCAACAGTTTTTAGCGCGAAAGCCGATGCATTGACTATTCGCAAAGCTTGGATCAGGGGCATGATGGCCCCCAAGGGAATTGTGCATATTGATGAGGGGGCGGTAAAAGCCCTAACTGATGGCGCCAGTTTATTAGCGGCTGGTGTAAAAAAACTGGATGGTGACTTTAAAAGGGGCGACCTTATCATTATAAAGGACGCAACAGGGGCAACGGTTGGTCAAGGGCTTACGGCGTATGCGTTTGATGACGCGATAAAAATAGTGGGCTGCAATAGTGAAGTGATTAAAGATATATTAGGGTATAGCCGTGGAAGGTCCCTAGTACACCGCAATGATATGGTGTTACTGTAAGTTTAAGCGAGTAAAAACATGAGTGATAATGACATACAAGCGATGATGCAGGATATGGGTGAGGGCGCAAAAGCAGCGGCTAAAGTCCTTGCCCTTGCCAGCACAGATGCCAAAAACACGGCCTTGCAAAAAGCCGCACATGCTTTACGGACTGAAACAGACGTTATTCTTAAAGCAAACGCCAAGGACCTTGGTTATAGCCGCGAAAAAGGCTTAGCGGAATCGATGCTTGACCGTTTGATGCTGGATGAAAATCGCATCGAAGCCATTGCCGTGGCACTCGAAGATATTGCCAAGCTTGATGACCCTGTCGGTCAAACTATTGCCAGTTGGGATCGCCCTAACGGCCTTAATATAAGCCGTGTTCGGGTTCCGCTTGGTGTAATAGGTGTGATCTATGAAAGTAGGCCCAATGTTACGGCTGACGCAGGGGCGCTTTGCCTTAAGGCTGGGAATGCGGTGATTTTGCGCGGTGGTAGTGAAAGTTTGTACAGCAGCCAAGC
>JABABO010000372.1 GCA_014238195.1 Kordiimonadaceae bacterium
GTCCCATAAGTCACTGATATAACTATTGTTATTCTATTGTGGTAATATTTCGTTACATCATATCAGGCACACATATATTCCATTCATAAAGATAAATGCAAAACGAATGCCAAAAAATGAAGTTGATTCCTATAAATATACATTGATCAGCTCTTTAAATTTCCTCTAAGAAGTTATATATATCGAACTGATAGGTCCATTTAGACCTAAAGAACGATTTATTCAGTCACAGTATGTTGCGCGACATATTATTTAAGGTATTCCGCATGGATATACGAACACTATGCTTGGGCATTCTCAGTTTAGGGAATGCAACAGGCTACGAGATTAAGAAGCTTGTGGGTGAAGGAAGCTTTAGTTTCTTTTCTGAGGCAAGCTATGGGTCCATATACCCTGCCCTTACAAAACTGACTGAGGAAGGCTTGATTGAATGCAAAGAAAAAGTGCAATCAAAACGCCCTGATAAAAAAATCTATAGCCTGAGTGATGCAGGCCGTAAAGTATTAGAGCATTCGTTACAAAGTGCGCCAAAACCAGATAAAAATAAATCCGAATTTTTAGCGGCTCTTTTGTTTGCAGAAGCAGTAGCTCCTGACCGTATCCCTGATTTAATAGACGAGCGAATCGCTCATCATGATCATCAAATTAAACAGTTGTCAGACATGCGTAATCAAGAGGATGGCAAAGCATCCTTGTTTGTACTTGAATATGGCTTAGCTGTGCAAAAAGCTGCGCGGGACTATTTAAGCAATGGCAAAAACCGATTTAACGGCTAAATATCAGTAACTCTGAAATATCATTATATTTCTTATTATCCGGAGCAACCCTATGAAACCCACCACGACAGCTTTGATCATTACAGGCGTCTTAAGCGCATACTTGGTGGGTGGTATTTTGTTAAATAGCGGCAAATCGCCAAATGGTGATGGCAAGCAAGCGAAGAAGGCATTTGCTGTTGAATACCGCAAGCAAAATGCTGAAGAATTTATCCGCACTGTAACCTTGCGTGGCAATACGGAAGCTTTGCGGCATGTCATGCTAAAAGCCGAACTGGATGGACGGGTAATTGAAACCCCGATTGAGAAAGGCAATCACGTTAAAGCTGGGGATTTAATCTGCCGCCTAGAAACGCGGGAGCGTGAAGCACGTGTGCAAGAAGCAAAGGCGATTTTAGCACAGCGCGGCCTGGAACGTGACGCAGCAAAAGCCCTGATCAAATCAGGCCATCGCTCTGAAACTCAATACGCGGCTGCGCTGGCGAATTATGATGCGGCAGTGTCCAATGTTGAACGCACTAAGTTGGAATTAGAGCATACCTATATCAAAGCGCCGTTCGATGGCTTGATTGATGAACGGGCTGCCGAGGTTGGTAGTTTCCTTCAGAAAGGTGGGTTGTGCGCTACGTTAATGAGCGAAAATCCGTTTTTGGTCGTTGCCGAAATATCAGAAGCCTATGTCGGAAAATTGAACGTAGGTATGCTTGCAAACGTTCGTACCACAGATGGCCGTACTTTTAATGGTAAGATACGCTACATTGCTGGCACTGCTAACAGTAACACCCGCGCTTTTCGGATTGAAATTGAAGTCCCTAACCCCAAACTTGAACTACGTGATGGACTTACAGCGACCATTGATCTTGAAATTGAAACCATTCAAGCGCAATTCTTACCCCCCTCTGTTCTTGTTTTGAACGCTAATGGTGTGCTAGGGGTGCGCGCTGTTGATCAAAATGGTAATGCTCGTTTTTACCCCGTGCAAATTTTAGATGACGACTTACAAGGCATTTGGGTAAATGGATTACCAAATAGTTTTGATTTAATCACTGTTGGGCAGAATTTTGTGGTTGAAGGTGAATCTATACGTAAATTTGCGCAGGCTGGAGCAAACTAATGGGAAAGTTGATTGAATTTTGTGTCACCTCCAAACGCTTAATTTTAACGATCCTAACCTTGCTGCTTATCACAGGTGCGTCAGCGTATGTGAATATTAAAAAGGAAGAGAACCCAGACGTTACTTTTCCGTTCTTTGTCGTATCAATGACCCATGATGGTATCTCGCCCGAGGACGCTGAACGCCTTTTGATCAAACCAATGGAAGTGCATCTGCGTAATATCGAGGGCGTAAAGGAAATTACAGGTGTGGGCCGCGAAGGCGGTGCTTATGTGTTAACTGAATTTTATCCTGATGTTTCACAGGATAAAGCCCGTACATTGGTCCGTGAAGCCATGGATATGGGAAAATCTCGCCTACCTGAAGATACATTGGAACCTGTTCTTCGTGAAGAAGGAACCTCAGATAATCCTGTTGTCACCATTATCCTTTATTCAAACTTGCCTGAACGCACGATGGCAGCCATCGTGCGCCGCGCCCGTGAAGAACTTGAAAGTGTTGCCAATGTCTTGGAAGCCAAAACAAACGGCGAGCGCCGACAAATGTTGGAAGTCCTGATCGATCCAGCGAAATTAAACGCCTATGATATTAGTCCCCTACAGCTTTATAATGTTGTCAATGCCAACAATAGGCTGGTTGCAGCTGGTGCACTAGACACCCAAGCGGGACGCTTTTCTGTTCGTGTTGATGGCCTAGTCGAAGAAGCTGATGATGTCTTAAGCTTACCCATAAAATCCAGTGCTGATGGTGTTGTCACCCTGCAAGACCTGACAACCGTTCGCCGCACATTCAAGGATGCATCTAATCTTGCACGCTATAATGGGTATCCAGCTTATACGATTGACGTGATTAAGCGCGGTGAAGCGAATGCTGTTGAGACCGCCAATGAAGCCAAAGCCGTTATCAAAGCCATGCAAGTCAATTGGCCCGATGGCATTCAAGTGGATTATCTATTTGATCAATCAATCAGTGTTGCGGATTTCCTTGATACTCTGCGTAATAATGTTGTCTCGGCGATCATACTGGTAGCGATTATTGTTGTTGCAGCTCTTGGAACGCGCTCAGCCATATTGGTTGGTATATCCATTCCAGGCTCGTTCCTATTTGGTATTATGTGCCTGCATTATATGGGCAACAGTATCAATAATGTGGTGCTGTTTGGACTGATCTTATCGGTTGGCTTACTGGTTGATGGCGCGATCGTTGTCACAGAATATGCCGACCGCAAAATGGTCGAAGGATTTAATAAACAAGATGCCTACATTATGGCAGCCAAACGCATGGCATTGCCGATACTGTCGAGTACCTTGACAACCGTAGCGGCCTTCCTGCCGATGATTTTCTGGCCTGGCATTATGGGTGATTTCATGAGCTATATCCCTGTAACAGTGATATATACGCTTATGGGGTCATTCCTGATGGCGATGATCTTCCTGCCAACACTTGGTGCTGTAATTGGTCGTCCAGGACAAGCCGATACGGGAACAATGCAGCACCTAGCCCAAGATGCAGCCTTTGATATTAAACATTTTAAGGGCAGTACCCGTTTTTACGCGGAACTTTTATCAAGCATAACTAAAGTCCCTGGCCGCGTTCTTATGGGCACCGCGATTATTATGGGCCTTATTTTTGTTGCGCACTCAAAGGCTGATTTGGGCAGCCGGGTTTTTTCAGACAGTGATCCTGAGCTTATTCGGGTTATCGTGCATGCACGGGGCAATAAATCAATCGGTGAGCTGGATGCCCTTGTCCGCAAAGTCGAAAACCGTGTCAAAGGAACCGAAGGTGTGCGCAGTATGTGGAGCACAACATCAGTGACCAACGGCAGCCACAGATCATCGGAAGACGTAGTTGGGTACGTGAACCTGCTTATGGAAGACTGGTATAACCGGCGACCCTTTGATGTCGTTAAGGCTGACCTTCGAGAGCGCATTCAAGATGTACCGGGGGTCTTTACGGAATTGGCGGAAAGCACTTTTGGCCCTATTCAAGGCAAGGACATACAGATTCGCATCAGCAGTGAAAATCCCCAATCACTCATGCCTGTTGTCGGTGCAATTGCCGACAAATTAGCCAGCCTGGACGGCGTAATAGAAGCCGAAGATACCCGCAGTGTTCCAGGTATTGATTGGGCCTTTGACGTTGACCGAATGGAAGCAGGACGATATGGCACCGATGTTACAACAGTCGGTAGCTTCATTCAGTTAATGACCAATGGCATGTTAGCTGGCCGTTATCGCCCTGTTGATGGTATCGACGAAGAAGATATTCGCATTCGTATGCCTTTTACCGCCCGCGGCATTCAGGCGTTTGATGAATTATATATTTTAACACCAAAAGGAGCTGTACCGCTCACAAACCTCGTTGAGCGCTCTCCCACTAAAAAAATTGGTAAAATCACCCGAACCAATAGTGAAAGATCGGTCAACGTTTACGCAAATGTGATGGACGGCTATCAAACCACTCGCATCGTCAAAGGACTACGCACTTGGATCGGGGACCAAAACTTTAACCCTGCCGTGAATATTCACTTTGCAGGCGGTGATGAAGTTCAAAACGAAGCAACAGAATTTCTTGTTGGGGCCATGCTGTTTTCGCTGGCGCTTATGGGGTTAATCTTATTGGCGCAGTTCAATAGCTATTATCAAACAATGCTAATCTTAGGATCGGTTATTTTAGGGGCAATTGGCGTGCTGTTCGGTTTGTTGGTCACAGGGCGGGAATTTTCAGTCGTGATGACAGGGATAGGCATTGTTGCACTGGCTGGCATTGTTGTTAATAATAATATCGTACTGATTGATACATTCAACAGGTTTGTCCGCGAGGGGGTCAGCCCTATTGAAGCGATTATCCATACGGGTGCACAGCGCCTGCGCCCAGTTATGCTAACAACAGGCACCACGATTATTGGCTTATTACCCATGGCACTGCAATTCAATATTGATATTTTCACAGCGTCCGTAGAATTTGGCAGTCCCACATCCAAAATGTGGGTTGATCTCGCTGTCGCTGTTGTTTGGGGCTTGGGTGTTTCTACCATCCTAACTTTACTAATTACCCCAGCAGCCCTCGCACTGCGTGAAAACTGGAAAGCCAAACGCCTAGAACGAAGACAGTTGAAGTATCCAGCTCCTGCAGGCGAGTGAGTTGTTCGCAAGCACAAAACAATATTTTTTAGTTTTTACTGTCTGTGTAAAACGCACCCAGCTTACTCAGCTGCTTCTTGATAGCGATGGTACAGCGTCGCACTGCCACCAAAAAGAAATTTGTTAAGCAACAGCGCCACTGATATACAGGATACAAATGTAATGAACATGAGGTGGATATAATGCAGAGGTGTCCAAACAAATGTAAAGGCACCATATAAAGCAACCCCAAAAATGACCGATGCAATCGCTGCGCGGGCATCAACACCGCGAAAAAGCAAACACACAACAAACACTGATAAAATCGGCATAGACAGCAAACCATTTAACTGCTGCACAAGATTAATAATACTTTCTGCCCCGTCATAAATCGGGACGAGCATTAAAGACATAATAACAAACAGCCCAGTTACCCAGCCGCTTAAGGTTTTGGCATTTGCATCTGGGTCAATATAACGTTCATGAATATCACAGACATAAAGTGCAGCCGAAGAATTAAGGAAACTGTTATAACTCGTCAGCACTGCCGCCGCAATCGCAGCAGCAAAGGCACCAGATAACCACACCGGCAACAAATCACCGACAATCCGACCATAAGCCGCATCACCAATGTCACCATAAAGCTTATAGGCAACGATCCCAGGCAATACGATAATCACAGGCACAATCAATAGACGGATACCAGCCGCGGCGAAGACCCCCTTTTGGGCTTCTTTTAGCGTCGGGGCAGCCATCGCCCGCTGCGTGATATTTTGGTTAGTTGACCAATAAAATGTTTGAATGAGCAACATTCCTGTAAACAATGTATGCCAAGGAATAGGGCTATCGTTGCCGCCGATCATTGTCAGGCGCTCGGCTGGAATGCCTTCAAAATTAAAGTCAATCGCTTGTAGGGCCAAATACACCACAAGCAGTGCCATGCTCAGTAAAATTACCCCGCTATAGGTATCGGAAACCGCCACAGCACGCAATCCGCCGAATATCGCATAGGCCGCGCCGACAACCGCAAACATCGCAGACAGATAAATAATGGGTACATCAATACCAAACATCGATTGCATAAACAACGAGCCAGAATACAGTAATATCGGTAAATAGATAAATGTGTTCCCCAACAGAAACAGAACTGAGATAACCGCACGAATATGTTTGTTATTATAGCGTTTTTCAAGCAGCTCAGTAGTCGTTGTACAGTTGTTGTTATAGTAAACAGGCAGAAAAACCTTAGCCAGTATAATTAGGCCAATAACCGCTGCAAATTCCCACCACGCCAGCAAAGCCATCTGATTACCATTCATGCCAACCAACTGATCAGTGCTGAGATTTGTCAGTGTTATTGATCCCGCAACAAACATCCAAGACAGGCCACCCCCTGCAAGGAAATATTCTTTGTTGCTATCGCTTGAGCTACGCGCACCGCGACACTGTAAATATGTCGCAAATGCTATTAAGGCTGTCACGCCAAAAAAAACAGCGAACTGTAAGGTCTGTAAAGGCATGGTTGTCTCCTATTTTACGAGCCTGTGATTAGCTCTTACTCGTTATTGGTTAATCGCCAAATTGATATATCGCGGGCTTTTACAGTGGTTTCGCCCAGAACAAGCTCAGCAACCTTAAAATCTGGTGCGCTTTGAGGCGCAGGGCCGTAATTAAATACAAATATCAA
>JABABO010000243.1 GCA_014238195.1 Kordiimonadaceae bacterium
GATCCATTTTCGGTTACGTGTTTAACCCATCAAGCAAAGGGGGTGACTTATGAAAACGACAATACAAAGGGTGGCCTTGGCGGCAACTGGCAACTTAAATACTTGAACCGCGTTTTTGCTTGACACAGTAATTTTTGGAATTTACGGAATACGCGTAATGATAATTAGAGATCAACTTAGGTGAGAGTTACTGTTTTCTCATTGAATTGGAGGATTTGATGCACACAAAATCGACACTTATTCTAGGTGGTGCGCGATCAGGGAAAAGCCGCTTCGGAGAAAGACTCGCTTTATCGCTTGGCTTTGAACCTGTTTATATTGCGACAGCTCAGGCCCTAGATCAAGAGATGACCGACCGTATCTCCCACCATCGTAAATACCGCACTGACAAGTGGCTCACTGTTGAAGAACCCTTAGCCCTAGCGACCGCAATCCAGCAATATAGCACTGAAAACCGAATCATACTTGCTGACTGCCTTACTCTTTGGCTGAGTAATCTGTATGAACATGGTAAAAATATTAGCCATGCTGAGAAAGAGTTATTCGAGGCGTTAGGTCAAGCCGCTGGCCCCGTTATTTTAATAGCCAATGAAGTGGGGAATGGAATTGTCCCTGCCGATCCCCGTACCCGTGATTATCGGGATCAAGCGGGGTTACTCAATCAACAAATAGCGGCGATTGTACATCAGGTTTTTTTCATCATAGCTGGCCTTCCCATACCGCTGAAAAAAAATGGGTCCCCATTGTTATAAGGATAATAATGTGACACTTAAAATTAATTATAAATCAGATTTTATTGAAGCTTTACAGGATTTACCAGCCCTAGATAAAAAGGCTGTTGAGCAAGCTGTTAAACGCCAGTCAGAACTGACAAAACCGCTTGGGTCCTTAGGGCGCTTAGAAGACATCGCAGTGTTTTTTGCTGGCTGGCAAGTGACGCAAGTACCAACGTCGGATTATCCAGTTTGCATCGTTTTTGCAGGCAACCATGGTGTTGCGGCTCGTGGGGTCTCTGCGTTTCCCGCCGAAGTAACAGCACAAATGGTTCAAAACTTTAAGGACGGTGGTGCGGCTATCAACCAATTGAGCAATGCTGCGGGTGCAGCGTTAAAGGTCATATCGCTAAACCTTGATCAACCCACTCATGATTTCACTTCCCAACCAGCCATGTCAGAAGTTGAATGCTGTGCCGCTATTCAAGCAGGTATTGATGCAATTCCGAGCATATGTGATGTTTTGTTGCTTGGTGAAATGGGTATTGGAAACACTACATCGGCAGCTACAGTTGCTTTATCAACATTTGGTGGTAGAGCGCTTGATTGGGTGGGACCTGGTTCAGGTATTGATGATCGGGCAATTCAGATCAAGCAGCAGATTATTCAACATGGGTATGATTTGCATCACACCAAACAGAACAATGCGTTTGATATATTACAAACGGTAGGCGGGCGAGAACTTGCAGCAATAGCTGGGGCTGTCTTGATGGCGCGGCACCGTAGAATTCCAGTTTTATTAGATGGCTTTATAACCACAGCTGCCGCCGCAGCGCTGACTAAAAGTAACCCACGAGCACTTGATCATGGCTTGGTATCACATGTTTCTGCTGAACCTGGTCATAAACAAATGCTTAGTCATTTGGGGCAACAGCCCCTTTTAAACTTAAATATGCGCCTAGGCGAAGCAAGTGGCGCTGCGGTCGCGCTGTTAATTGTAAAAGCTGCCCTAGCAGCCCATAATGGCATGGCAACATTTTCTGAGGCTGGGGTGAGCACTAAGGGTTAGGCGCTAACAATGTTTAGTTTTTTGCAAAAGATGCAGGATGACATCATCACGGCCTTTATGTTGATGACACGTCTGCCTATCCCATTAAAAACCGCATCGGATACAATCCCTAATGTTAAACGATGCGTGTGGGTTTTCCCGATTGTTGGACTTGTTGTGTCAAGTCTTGCAAGTGTCATTTGGCAGCTAAGTGAGTTTCTTGCCTTACCCGATGACGTGGGTGTAATTTTAACTGTGACTAGTATGTTATTGATAACAGGGGCTTTTCATGAAGACGGTTTAGCGGATGTTGCGGATGGGTTTGGTGGCGGCAACAAGCGCGAGCGCAAGTTAGAAATTATGCGCGACAGCGCCCTTGGCGTATATGGTACTTTGTCCCTGATTGTTGTCATGGCCTTGAAGGTTTCCGCACTGATAACATTGTCCCAGACGCAACTTATTCCAGTGTTATTGATCACAGCAACAGCGTCACGATCGATGATTGTGGTTATGGCTTATTTGCTACCACCCGCACGGACCAATAGCATAGCTACCGAAATGGGCAAACCTTCTGTATTGTCTATGGTGGTTACTTTTCTTATAGCTGGCGGCGTGACTGTGTTTTTAGCGGATTTTTATGTGACAGGGGTCCTATTTGTAATTGCTTTAACGACAGTCTTGCTTTTTAGGGGCTTGGTGAAATCTCAGATACAAGGCTTCACAGGTGATGTTCTTGGTGCGACGCAACAAATCAGCGAAATTGCTTTATTGCTTGCTTTGTCGGTATTATGGGGGCACGGGTGATGTTTACGATAAGAGATTGGCATTTATAGCCAAATATAGCGAGACCAATGAATAATGATCTTATTATTCATGGAAAAGTCGAACCGTAACAAATACTTATAGTCAAATGCAGGGAATTTTGATCATCATATTCGCGCTTTTGTCGCTGATGCGATGAATATGAATCCTGATCAGGCATTATCCTTAACCGTTGATCCATTTTCGGTTACGTGTTTAACCCATCAAGCAAAGGGGGTGACTTATGAAAACGACAATACAAAGGGTGGCCTTGGCGGCAACTGGCAACTTAAATACTTGAACCGCGTTTTTGCGTAAATCATGAACAAACAGCCTCAGTTTTTGTTGGTTTACCCTAAAAATCAATGCCTTTTGCAGCCTTGATACCATTGTCGAAAGGATGACGGATCATTTCCATATTTGTGACAAGATCGGCGGCATCCATTAGCGTTTGCGGGGCGTTACGACCCGTTACGATTACCGTTGTGCGATTGTGGCGTGCCATAAGGCCTTTTGTAACGTCTTCAGCGTCTAAATAACCACTGCGCAAAACGATATTTAATTCATCCAAGACCACAAGGTCATAGTCGCC
>JABABO010000402.1 GCA_014238195.1 Kordiimonadaceae bacterium
GACGAAATTTTTTCAGGTTTTGTTAAATTTCCGGACGAACAAGGTCAAGTGGAATGGGCAATGCATTGGCCTGAATTTGGTGATGGTTTCACGAATAGCTATTGTAATACCATCCCTACCCCTCAAGGCGGTACGCATGAAAATGGCTTTAGGGGGGCTATCCTTAAAGGCGTGAAAGCTTACGGCGAGCTTGTGGGCAACAAAAAAACCGCTGGCCTGATTGGGGATGACATCAGTGGTTCCAGTTGCGCGATGCTCTCGGTTTTTATTCGCGAGCCACAGTTCCAAGGCCAAACAAAAGATAAGCTTTCAACCGCCGACGCACTAAGGTTAACCGAAAACGCAGTACGCGATGCCTTTGATCATTGGCTTGCTGATAACCCAGAACGCGCCAATAGCCTGATCACTTGGGCCCTAGACCGCTTAGAAGACCGCTTGCGCCGCAAGCAAGAACGTGAAATTAAGCGCAAGACCGCCGTAGGAAAACGGAAATTACGCTTGCCAGGCAAACTTACTGACTGTGCCGCTGACACCAGTGAAAACACCGAAATATATATTGTGGAAGGTGATAGTGCTGGTGGTTCTGCAAAACAAGCCCGCGACCGTAAAACCCAAGCCATATTGCCCATCCGTGGTAAAATCCTTAATGTTGCTTCAGCCACACGGGATAAAATCGCGGCTAATCAAGAAATTCGTGATTTATTACAGGCTCTTGGGTGTGGTGCACGGGAACATTACGACCACGATGCACTGCGCTATGAAAAAGTTATCATCATGACAGATGCGGATGTCGATGGGGCGCATATCGCCACGCTTTTGATGACGTTTTTCTTTCAAGAAATGCCCCAACTTGTCCTAGATGGATGTTTGTATCTGGCACAGCCACCGCTTTATCGTTTGGCGAAAGGGGGGACAGTACATTATGCGATGGATGACGCGCATAAAGACAGCTTGATGAAAAAGGTCTTTAAGAACAGTTCCAAAGTTGAAATGAGCCGATTTAAGGGCCTTGGTGAAATGCCGCCTGCGCAATTAAAAGAAACCACAATGGCGCGAGCCAATCGCACTCTGCTACGGGTGACATTGCCGAAAGAATATGCTGAGCGTGCAATTACTAACAAGCTCGTCGATGATTTGATGGGTAAAAAGCCTGAACGACGGTTTGAATTCATCCGTGATAATGCACCTAATGTGCATGAACTTGATATTTAGTAGGGCAGTTTAGGCGCAATCGTAGAGATTGATTGACATACAGGCATTTAAGCCTATGCTGCGCGCCATAAAGAATGACACCAATTTGGTAGGAAATGTAGGAAATAGATGGGTTTTGATATCCTAGGCCTTAGTGAGCCAATTTTAAAAGCAGTTGCAGATTCTGGTTATACAGAACCGACACCGATACAAGTGCAAGCAATCCCACAGGTATTAATGGGGCGTGATGTCCTTGGCATTGCTCAAACAGGGACGGGAAAAACCGCATCCTTTACCCTGCCGATGATTGATATTTTATCTCAGGGACGTGGGCGTGCTCGTATGCCGCGCTCGCTGATCTTAGAACCAACCCGCGAACTGGCGGCACAGGTTGCTGAAAGCTTTGAAAAATATGGTAAAAATCACAAGCTTTCGATGGCACTGTTGATCGGCGGTGTTAATTTTGCTGACCAAGAAAAGGCTTTAGACCGTGGTGTTGATGTCTTGATTGCGACACCTGGTCGGCTTCTGGACCATTTTGGTCGTGGGAAATTGCTTTTAACAGGTGTTGATGTGCTGGTCATTGATGAAGCAGACCGTATGTTAGATATGGGTTTCATTCCTGATGTCGAAGAAATCTGCAAAAAAATAAATAAAAAACACCAAACGCTGTTCTTCTCCGCCACTATGGCACCGATAATCA
>JABABO010000373.1 GCA_014238195.1 Kordiimonadaceae bacterium
CGTAAATTAGTCAATTGTCTGAGTGATCGGTTTGGTGCACCGCCCGCAGAAATTCATGTGGAGCTGGTCAGGGACCTGAAAAAACCTGTTAAAGTGCGCAACGAAATCACCGCGCAAAACAACAAAAACCAGAAGGAAAATGCCCGACGACGAAAGGATTTTCAAGATACCCACAAGGGCCAAGACCCATCAGGGTTAGATTTGAAGAAAATGCGCCTGTGGGAGGAATTAGAAGCAGACGGCGAATTTGGCAGACTTTGCCCATTTTCAGGGGAACCCATATCGGCGGCAATGCTGTTTAACGGCGAGGCTGAGATCGAACATATTTTACCCTTTTCGCGCACCCTAGATAACAGTACTGCAAACCTAACAGTCGCGACCAAGCGCGCCAACAGATTAAAAGGCAATAAAACACCCTATGAAGCTTTTGCACAGGGTCAGCACGCAAAACACGGCTACCACTGGTCCAAAATTTCTGAACGGGCCAGCAAGCTGCCCCATAACAAGCGCTGGCGGTTTAGCCCTGACGCCATGGACCGCTTCAGTGAAGGCGACGGATTTATCGCCCGGCAATTAACCGATAACGCCTATATATCGCGGATCACCAAGCGTTATTTATCCCATATTTGTCATGCGCGTAAAATCGCAACCATCCCAGGTGGGTTAACGGCGATGATGCGCGGTAAATGGCACTTAAATAGCTTACTGGGCGATCATAATTATAAGGAGCGCAACGACCACCGTCATCACGCCATCGATGCCTTCACTGTTGGCTTAACCGACCGCCGAACCTTAAACTATGTGTCCAAGCAAACGGCCCGCGGTGCTGATGATAGACTGCGGATAACACTGCCCGATATTACGCCGCTCAAAAATCAACTTGTCTCGACACTGCAAAAAATGGTGATTGCCTACAAGCCCGATCACGGCGTTAACGGCAAAATGTTTAAGGAAAATGCTTTAGGGATTCTGTCATCAGAAAAGCAAGACCCCGACTTAAAAGACTATACATATGTGAAACGTGCAGCGCTGGCCAGCCTGACAGAAAAACAAATCAACCATATCCGCAATCAGGGCTGGCGCAGCCTTGTTCGCCAGCATGTCGATGAGGCAAAAGCGATAGTGGCAGCCAGTGGCAAAAAATTCAATAAACGTGACCGTCAAAAAGCACTGGAGGAATTTTCCCAACACCATGGTGTCAAAAACATCCGCATTTTGGTAGCCAATCAGAAAGCCACGACCATCAGCCATAATGGTCACTACAAAGCCTACGCCCCTGAAAGTTATGTCTGTGTTGATATTTGGCAGGAACCAATCGGCAAAAAAGGCGAGTGGAAAAAAGGCGCATATAAATGGACGGGGGCCTTTTGGTCTTACAGCGATTGTCAACCAGAAAACCTAGACCAAAACGGCCAGCCTAAAAAGGACACGATGATCAAAAATGGTCCGATTCATCCCGCCGCCAAATTTATCACACGCTTGTTCAAACACGACCTGATTGAGATCAGCGTAGATGGAATCAGCGAAATTAAACGTGTCGCCAGTTTTAGTACTACAAATAATAAAATTGAACTACGCTCACAATATGAGGCCAATAGCACAGAAACACCAAAGTCGATAAATACGCTGAAAAATACCTTTATCCGCAAATTACATCTGTATCCCGATGGCAGACTTAAAGGATAGATCATGGTCACACAGGTTGTTGAAATTGCAGAAAACGGCAAGCATTTATCCAAACATCGTGGGTTTATGTTAGTGGCAGAAGACCGACAAGAAAAAGGCCGTGTGCCCCTCGATGATATAACGGCCTTGATTTTATCCGCGCCGCAAATAACCCTCAGCAAGACGTTATTAATGGCGCTAGCAGAACGCAAAACACCTGTTATTGCCTGCGGTCAAACCTATCACCCACAAGGGTTTTTTCTGCCCTATGATATTCATTATGACCAAACGGGTATCTTATGGACACAAATTGACAGCAGTAAAGTCCTGCTGAAACGTTTGTGGCAAGCGATTATTAAGGAAAAAATCAGCAACCAAGCCACCGCGCTTGATATTTTTAAACCAGATCACAAAGCCAACCATGATTTAGCTGGTTTACAAAAACGGGTAAAATCAGGTGACCCTGATAATGTTGAAGCGCAAGCAGCCCGATATTATTGGCCTGCCTTAATGGGGGCAAATTTCCGTCGTGATCGTCAGGCTAGTGGGGCTAACAGCCTGTTGAATTATGGTTACAGCATCCTTCGAGCCGCCACCGCGCGGGCGGTTTGCGGTGCAGGTTTAACACCTGCCATTGGCCTGCACCACAGAAACCGTAAAAATGCTTATGCACTGGTTGACGATTTAATTGAACCGTTTCGCCCTGTGATCGATATTGAAGTGATCAACATTTTATCAACGCAGAACCCAGAAGAAGTAATAAAACTTACCCCTGATACAAAACGTCGTCTGGCAAAAATATTGGATCAAGATGTCCGTGCCAAAAAGGGTGTGACAAGTTTAATGAATGCTTTGCACCGATCAGCGCAAACACTTGTGCAGTCCTTGGAAGCAAAAGAAAATAGAATGGAATTTCCCGCGATCAAGACACGAGGCTTACTCATATAGTTAGGTTTAAAGTATGATGGGAGCCAAAAAATGATCAAAGACAGAAAAATATGGTTAAGTGGATATGATATATTGTGGATGATGGTCATGTTTGATTTACCCGTGGTGGACAAGGAAGACCGCAGGGCAGCAACCCAGTTTCGTAATTGTTTGCTGGATGAAGGCTTTGCAATGGCCCAATATTCGGTCTATTATCGCATGATATCTGGTAAGGATCGTGGTAAAACGCTGGAAAGGCGAATCATGAAGCATTTACCCACTTATGGCAGCGTGCAAATTTTGCAGATTACGGACAAACAATATGAAAATATCAAGTCATTCACGGGTAAAAAGCGCGAAAAAAACCCAGAATATGAGCAATTTTTGCTCTTTTAAGGTCATTTTTTATGTGTGGAAATCAGAAAAAGCGCTAACAGAACAAACTGTTAGCGCTTATCTATTGTAGCTATTCTGAAATCTCGGTCAACCCGCA
>JABABO010000120.1 GCA_014238195.1 Kordiimonadaceae bacterium
CATCACACCTTGAACTTTTACTGGGCCCACTTTGGGCACAAAAATATTACCCTGTGCATCAACCACCAAATCACCAGCAAATTCAAAACCACCCCACAGCTGCAAACTAACCGTGTCACCGATCGCCACTTCATAAGTGGGATTAAAACCCAAAAATGACTGGTCTGCGAATTTTCCACCAAATATCCACGATCCAAAAGCCTCATGCGATTTTTTGATCACCATGTTTTGATTGGCAGGTGGTTGAACACCAGCACCCTTAACATTTTGCGATTGAGCCTGAGCAGAAACAGACATCAAAACCACCAAACAAAAGCGCATGGTTAAACCCGTTAGAAACTTAAACATCACGGTGCTCCCGTATCGTTGCAAGGATCATAGATATAATCCCATAAGCCAAGCTTAAAAAAACAAACAGGCTAATTAAATTATAGATTTTTTGAGGATACAAGGCTTCATCTGGTAAGCTTGGCGACTGCACAACAACCAAGTGTTTTAACTTTCTGTAAGCATCGACACGCGCTTGCTCGTACCCTACTAATGTCGATTGATAAAGATCGGATGCCAATCGCATGTCTAATTGAACCATTTGGTATTCAGCAGCCACATCATTAAGTGTTTCACTATTTTGGCCAGTCAATTTTTCCTGCTCCTGTGCCATTTGTTGCTCTAGTGCTAATATTTTATCCCTGAGCGCAACCAGCTCTGCTGCTGTTTCATTCAGATAGCTCGCCATTGCTTTTTCTTCAGACTGAAGGATAGCCAATTGCCCTTGTAATTGATTGAGAACACCTTGCAATGTTTGGCTAGAAGTATTTGGATTCAAAAGGTTATTTTCATTTTGAAAAGCCAGCAAAACACCACGTGCCTCATTCATTGACGTTTTGGCTCTATTCATTTCTTGCTCAACAAAAGCAATTTCGTCTAGCGCTATTTTCTGACTGACACGATTTATAAAGGATTCCGCTTGACGGTTAATCTCCTGAGCAATTTTTAAAGACATTTCTGCCGTAAAGGCCTGAACCTCAAGCATTAAAATATTGCTTTCAGGGTCTAGGGACAAAGAAACCATTGAGCGAAAATACTCTAAAAATTCTTCTTGTGTAGGCTCTAATTTAAGGCGCGTTAAGAAATCCCAATCTCGATTTGAATAATGCTGTTTTAAATTAATTGCGTTATCAAGGTACCGCAACATATCTGAAGACAATATATATTCCTGCATGAGCAACGAATCTTGCGATCCAGACGCTAAGCCTGTCACCGTTGGTAGCTGAATGGTCGTGGCACTAGATGTATCAGAAGATTTAACATAAACTTGTGAAACCGTAACATATCGATCTGACGCTAATAGACCATAAAATAATGCCGCAAGAACCATAAACGCAAGCACCCAGCTATAAGTCAATTTACTGAATAAAAAGGACAAAAGATTTGCAAAGCTGAGCTGTTCTGACCAGCCATCGCTAAAGATGCCCATAAAAATCGCTGGCGGCGCCGATTTTTCTGTGCGCGTATTTTCTGTGCGCATAGATGATGCGTTCTTTAATTTTGAAAGTACCGATGCCATGGGCGCTCCGAATGTTCATTAGATAATAGACGTAGACTCATATAAAAGGCTTATAAGCAGAAAAGCTTATAGCATGTAAAATTTTATTGTCTCATAAGTTTTCATAGCGATAAATTCCACGCTCAATACTTTCATAAAATTCCGCATTCCCATGGGACAAAACCAAAACAGCATTACAATGGTCACGGATAGTAGACACATTATGAGAAACCATTACAATATTAGATGTTTCCCTCTTTGACTGCAAAGCCTCTTTACATTTTTTTGCAAAGGAAGCATCCCCTACAGACATAATTTCATCAATCAGATAGGTATCAAAATCAATTGCCATGCTAACCGCAAAAGAATATTTAGAACGCATTCCTGAACTGTAATTAACAAGGGGAAGATCAAACATTTGGCCAAGTTCCGAGAAGTCCTGCACATAATCTTCTATGCTTTTGGACCGACTAAGGCCATGGATCCGACAGACAAAACGTACATTTTCACGCCCAGTCATTGTGCTTTGCAGCCCCGACGAAAGGGCCAGAGGCCAAGATATAAATCGGTTCGCCTTCACTTTCCCAGATGAAGGAAAGTCAATCCCTCCGATCAGACGCAAAAGGGTAGATTTTCCCGCGCCGTTCAATCCCAATATCGCAATATCACGATCATCAGGTAACGCGAAACTGAGGGATTTAAACACATACCTTGGCCCAAAGCGGGTCGGATAGTATTTAGTTACATTATTAAACGCAATCATGAGGCCACCATGCGTTTCCAACTTAGTCGGTAGCTCATAAGTGCCAACGCCAAAACACCAATAGTCCATGAAAGGAAATATTGCACATCTGAAACAGGGCTCGTATAAGAAGAAAGCCAGTTTTCACGAATAAGTTCCATCGCATGAACGAGCGGATTCCATGCAAGCCATGTACGATAAGGTTCAGGAACAACTGTCATTGGGAAAAAAACTGCCGAAGTAAACAATATGGGCATTGTCAGTAGGCTAATAAGCTTTTCAATTTCCTTAGCAAAGCTAGCAACGATACATGCTAAAATTCCAAAACCTGAAGCAAAAATCAGCAAAACTAATCCATAAAAAAACACAGGAAGTGGATTCGTTGGCGCGGGTGAAAAACCAAACCACATAAGCCCCAAAGCAATCACCACACCAGCAACAACACAAAGACCACCTTCGATAACAGTTCGCGCTAAAAAAACATCAAACAAGCTAACTTGGCGAAAACCAAGAATACTGCGCGCACCAGATAATGCACCCATATTTTTTTTCATTGTTTGTTGCCATAGGAGCTTGAAAGTCAGGAAAGCCGAAAAAATAAAAACTGCTGGTTCAGCATAACCAAATTCACCCCGCCCGCGCGCACCAAACAGCAAAATAAAGAGAGTGATCATGAGAACAGGTTCAAGGATGATCCAAGCATTACCAAAAGTGTATTGGCTAAATCGGCTCGTCATTTCCCGAACAAAAATAGCAAAAATAACATCTTTTTGGATGGACAGTGAGGATCTTTTTTGCATGTTTATATTCTACTAATTTTGCCAGCCTCAAGCGCAATTAAACATCTTCGTGCTTATAAACACCAACAAAGCACCCCTCAGTGTCAACTGCGATTAAAAACTTCACTTCGTCTGAGCGCATCATAATTTCAGCTTCATCAACGATTTTTTCTTGATTGATCAAGGAAAATTCTTGGCTCATACATTGAAGTGCTGTCACCTCACGGATACGGCGCGTCACACGCAAAGCCACAGCGAGCTGCCCTTTAGTCACAACACCAATTGGTTTATGGTCCTCATCAATAACAACAGCAACCCCCGCTGGTCCCCCCGCCATCTCAGCAGCAAGTTCCAATAAGACCATCGTTGGTTCAACAGTTGGAATACTACTGCCTTTCAACATAACATCATTGACTTTTTTCAAAAGACGACGCCCGAGCGAGCCGCCAGGGTGATACCGAGCAAAATCACGTGGATGAAAATCGCGCAATGTCATCAAAGCAATGGCAATTGCATCCCCCATCGCAGATGTAACAACAATAGATGTCGTAGGAACCAAATTATTCGGGCAGACTTCTTCGCTTACTGGAATTTCTAAGACAACATCAGAGGCCCTACCTAGGGTCGATGATTTCGCACCCGTTATAGAAATAATTTTATTGCCGAAAGACTTCAACGATGGCAATAACTGCACAATTTCTTGCGTCTCCCCAGAGTAAGAAATCAAAAGCAAGCTACTGCCTGCTGTAACCATACCCAAATCACCATGCGATGCTTCCGCTGGGTGTAAGAAAAACGAAGGTGTCCCCGTTGAAGCAAGCGTGGCAGAAATTTTACGCCCAACGTGCCCAGATTTGCCCATACCAATCACGATAACATGGCCCGTCGTGTTTAAAATTAAGCGCAGGACCGCTTCATACGACGCTTCATCATAGGTTTGTGCTAATCGCTCCAATGCTTGGCCCTGTTTTAAAAATGAGCCACCAATATCAATAATGGTGTCGCCTAGATCAACCTGATACGCACTAGGCAACTCCAGAACATTAGTTTCAGCAGAACGTTCCATAAGGTTCCCCGATTTTCCCTGTTAATAAAAACTGACTACATTCGTAGCATTCATAAGCTTATTTTTGCTTCCTAAACAAAATACCTACCCATATTTAGCGACAAACTAACATACCAATCCCTCAAACTCAACAGTCTGTTTATAAAAGCTTTTTTAGAAAAAAACTTTTATAAACAGCATATCAGCCCACACCAAATTAAACCTAACAACTATGGCTAAGGGCTGAAAATGTCAGGAATAAGGCAAGATACGACATATTGAGCAGTATCCTTGCGCTGCTTATAAAAAGAACCAGGGAACTGCGTGTGCACTTTTAAGGCTTCTAGAAAGTGCGTACACCCTTGCTTATCAGCGGGTTCAGGCACTTTGAAAAATTCAACGAGAGACTGCCCAGACGTTAATCCACAGGATTTAGCGATAGCTTCACCAAGCATCAATGTGGGAATGCTTTTTGATAATGCTTCAACCCCTACCGTGCTGTTAATCGTAATACAAGCCGTTGTCAGGTCTAAAATTTCATGAACCGAAGGTGAAAAAAGATAATGCACCCGCCCCTGTAAACTGTGGGCATCTATATGTTGGTCGATCAGTTTTGCATAATGATTAAAACCACGATCCATTGGGTGATGTTTGAATAAGATATGGTCCTCAGGACTTGCAGACTGTGCAAAACCTGCGATTATATGTTCGATAAAGGTTTCAATCGTACCATAGGGGGAGTGATATAAAATTTGTGAATCAATCGCTACCTGCAAGGGCACAAAAAATAATTTACCCGTGCACTGGGCGGTAATATTTTGTAACTCGTGCTGTTCAGTAATGTCATAATAGACTTTTCGCCAAACAGACTTTAACCATTTAATGCGCTCAATATAGCCATTATCAGGTCGGTGATGGGCATACCCTTGAAACTTTTTGTATTTTTTGGGGCGTGTATGGGCATCCTTCATATAATAGTAACGATACCCATAATTAATTTGCCACCAATGTACTGGCCCAACCAAAAGCGGTTTAGGTGGGGCTGATGTATTCTTACAGCCTTTTAAAAAAACATCTGGAAACAATGAATTTGCATTATTACCACCTGCTTCCAATGTTATATATCCTGGGCGCAGATAGCCCTCTTCAAACGCGTAAAATAAGACACCCCTTTCACCGCAAATTTTTGCCGCAACACGGTGGTAAAAACGCATATCACCATAAACAAACACGGCCCGAATGGGGTAGCTCTCTAAATAAGATTGTAAATAGTCACCCCACTGGTCTGGCGGATCAAGATAATCAACGACATGATCTGCACCCGAAAAATACGCATCGCCACCGTTAAAATTAATTTTATGAGTAGGCACACCTTCTTGGGAAAAGGCTATTGCTAAATCCTTAAAAAAGGGGCCAAGCGGGCCTTGCAATAGTAAAATATCGCCTCGCCTGCTCATGGCTTAAGCCCCATTAGCAATTAAATACCCATGTGTTTCTAGATATGTAATAATTTGGTCCGCACATTCTTCGGCAGAAAACTGGTCTGTTTTTACATGTATTTCCGCTGTTTCTGGCACTTCATAAGGGCTATCAAAGCCAGTAAAATTCTTAATTTCACCTGCTTTTGCCTTCTGATACAGGCCTTTTGGATCGCGCTCAGCGCATACTTCAATGGGTGTATCAATAAAAACTTCAATAAATTCTCGGTCATGCATCATCGAGCGTACCAAGCGCCGTTCCGAGCGAAACGGGCTAATAAAACTGGTCAGCACCATCAATCCAGCGTCCACCATTAGCTTTGAAACTTCGCCAACGCGCCTAATATTTTCGACACGGTCAACATCGGTAAATCCAAGGTCTTGATTAAGGCCATGCCGAACATTATCCCCGTCCAACACATAAGTATGGCGGTCCATTGCAAACAATCGTTTTTCTACAATATTGGCTATGGTTGATTTCCCAGAACCCGAAAACCCAGTGAACCAAAGTGTTGCAGGGGTTTGGCGCTTCATATTAGCTCGGGTTTCTTTATCAACATCCATCGCTTGCCAATGAATATTACTGGCTCTGCGCAAAGCAAAATCAATCATCCCTGCGCCAACTGTATTGTTGGTCATACGGTCGATAATAATAAAAGACCCCATTTCACGGTTTTCAGCATACGGGTCAAAGGCTATGCGGCTATCAAGGCTGATATTACAAACCCCAATCTCGTTCAGCTCTAGCTGCTTACCTGCCACATGCTCCAGTGTGTTGACATTCACTTTATGCTTTAGGTCTGTAATAGTTCCAGGCACTGTTTGATTAACCGTTTTTATTAAATAAGGACGCCCTGGTAGCAGTGCCTCCTGCGCCATCCAAATAATCTTTGATTCAAATTGATCGGCGGCTTCACAAGGGTCATCAATCCCTGCAATAATATCCCCGCGCGATATATCAACCTCATCCTCAAGGGTAAGGGTTACAGCTTCACCAGCAACCGCTTGCGGTATATCCCCGTCATACGTTACAATGGATTTTACAATTGTTGTGACAGCGCTTGGCAATACCTTAATAGCATCCCCTACACTCACGCTGCCCGCCGTAATTGTCCCTGAAAAGCCCCTAAAATCTAAGTTCGGGCGGTTAACCCATTGCACCGGCAACCTTAACGGTCCTTCTGAGCGCCCATCTTCGACTTGCACTGTTTCTAAAAAATGCATCAAGGATGGCCCATCATACCAAGGCATTGCATCGCTTTTGGCAAGGATATTATCGCCCTTTAAGGCCGACAGAGGAATACATGTGATATGCTGAATATTAAGCCCAGTTGCAAATTTGCGGTAGGCTAACTCAATATCCTGCAAAACTTTTTGACTATATTCAACAAGGTCCATCTTATTGACCGCAACAACAACATGTTTGATGCCCAGCAAACTTGCTATAAAGCTATGCCGACGTGTCTGGATTAATATGCCCTTACGCGCATCAACAAGCAAGATCGCCACATCAGCCATGGAGGCCCCTGTCGCCATATTGCGGGTATATTGTTCGTGCCCTGGGGTATCAGCGACAATAAATTTGCGTTTGTCCGTTGAAAAGAAACGGTATGCGACATCAATTGTTATACCTTGTTCGCGCTCGGCAGCTAAACCATCAACTAGCAAAGCAAAATCAATGTCTTCCCCTTGGGTTCCCATTTTTTTGCTATCGTTTTCAAGAGCATTCAATTGATCTTCAAAAATCAGCTTGCTGTCATATAATAGCCGTCCAATCAATGTTGATTTGCCATCATCGACACTGCCGCAAGTAATAAAACGCAGCATTGACTTTTCTTCCTGCGCTTGCAGATAGGCTTCAATATCTTCGGCAATCAGGTCATCATGATGTGACATTAGAAATACCCCTCTTGCTTTTTCTTTTCCATGCTTGCGGCTGCGTCGTGATCAATCACACGGCCTTGACGCTCGCTTGTTTTGGTCAAAAGCATTTCTTGGATAACATCGGTTAATGTATCTGCCTCTGATTCCACAGCACCCGTCAGCGGATAACATCCCAGCGTACGAAACCGAACCTTCTTCATTTCTGGCTTTTCACCGTCATGAAGCGGCATCCGGTCATCATCAACCATAATCAATTGCCCATCGCGCTCCACCACTGGGCGTTCTTTCGACAGATATAAGGGAATCATAGGAATATTTTCTAGGTGGATATATTGCCAAATATCAAGCTCTGTCCAATTAGACAACGGGAACACACGAATTGTTTCCCCTTTGTGTTTACGGGTATTATACAAAGACCAAAGCTCAGGGCGCTGATTTTTAGGGTCCCATCGGTGCTGTTCGGACCGAAATGAGAAAATACGCTCCTTAGCACGAGATTTTTCTTCGTCGCGGCGCGCGCCACCAAACGCAGCATCAAAACCATACTTATCCAGCGCCTGTTTCAAGCTAGCGGTTTTCATAATATCTGTATGTAAAGCCGAACCATGGGTGAAGGGGCCAACGCCTTCCTTCACACCATCCTCGTTGATATGAACGATAAGGTCCAGTCCTAACTTTTTTGCCATAGTATCGCGAAACTCAATCATTTCGCGGAATTTCCATGTCGTATCCACATGCATAATAGGAAAAGGTGGTTTTGAAGGATAGAAGGCTTTCATTGCTAGGTGCAACATCACACTACTATCTTTACCAATGGAATAAAGCATAACGGGGTTTTCCGCTTCGGCGGCGACCTCGCGCATAATATGGATGCTTTCGGCTTCTAAGCGCTTAAGATGGGTTAATGTTTTCATCATAAAATCTTTATTAGGTATTATTTTTGGTAGCCTATGATACAAACAAGCATCAAACACAGCATAAAACTAACGCTGCTTATAGGCTTTGGCCTTTCATACTGCAAGTCAATGTAGGATTAGAAACAAAAAAAACTATTGATCACGATAACTCAGGTTCACTGAACTCATAATGCAGCTATTTTAGTAGCGCCGCTGCAAGATAAGACGCTTTGCGTCCCCACTTTTTAACAGTAGCAATAATTCCTGACCCTGACACAGCAGTTGCTTTCTCCATTTTTGAAATTTCCCTAATCAAAGCTTCTGGGCTTGTACTTAAGCCCGAAGCCCAATCTACATACGTTGGATAAACACACAGGGTCACATAAACAAGTTCGCTCAGTTTTAACGATCTTGTTCTGCGCGGGACGGCGACCCTATCAGTTGTTAAGCCCCATCCAGCATAAAAGGGAATGCCATACGTTGTCACCTTCACAGACCGCATCAAGGCCTCAAACCCTGTTAAGCTGGTCATTGTATGCACACTATCAACAGCGTCCAAGCAATCAATAATATCCGCATCAATTATCACGTCATCAACCACCTGATCTAAAATATCATGGGATACCGAACCCTGTCTATTACCACTTACCACATCAGGGTGTGGCTTGAAAATAATGTAAGCCTTAGGGTGGGCCGCCCGTACAGCCAAGCATAATTCTGCATTAGTTTTAATGTTTGGTGATCCATACTGAATAGAAGCATCGGATTCCACTTGTCCAGGGACCAGAATAATTTCTCGCTCTCCTGCACGGACTTTAAAATCCAATTTTTCTTGAATTCCCACATTATACTTACTAACACGGGTTGAAAGGATTTGTTGGGTCAAACGGGAACCGCGCTCAAGGCATCGCTCATCCAATGCAAGTGTTGCCAATAAATGTTCCAAATCACTCGGCTCGCTGCCATCGTAGTAAATCCCCGCCTGATCTAATACAAGCGAACTGGGTCGCCGTAAATCAGACCCCAAACCGACAGATCGCAAGAATCCGTCCTCCATGCGCCAAATAGGAACATCCTGCGGAATAACTTTGGTTTCTTTTTCCAAGCTGCGACCCCAAAGAATGACGCAGTCCCCTTGCTTAAAATCAAAGTTTGATAGGTCTACAGCTTTGATGTATTTAACACGCCCAACATTAGAACCAATAAACCGGGAAATAAATCCACGCTTCCATAGGCTAAATCCAACAGCGACAGCCCTAGATGCGCAGGGTCGTGTTGTTTGCCGTTCAGCGATCAAATGATCAATAACATCTTCAACTTCACAGCGCTGAAGCGTAAATGGGTCAACGTAGCGGCTATATTTAATATAGGCGGCTGCGATCACTGCCGCTAGGTCAAGCTGTCCCCTTCTACGATCCGAAGTAATTTTGTCATTAGTTAGGCCCCATCCTGCATAAAATGGCATTCCAAAACACGTCACTGGCTTACCAGCAATCAACGCTTCCAACCCCATTTGACTGGTGACAACATAAACATAATCCACAGCTTTGAGCAAAGCCTGTGGGTTACAGTCATCGGCAATCAGGTCGACACGTTCTGGCAAGATGCGCACATCGAAATGTCCACGTTTTTTCCCGATTAAGACATCAGGATGTGTTTTAATGAATATATCTGCATCTGGGTGATCTAATAAAGCCTCATCCAGCATGTCTGCAAAGCTTTTTGTACTTGCCCCACCTAAGGCTATTGACATATCGCCGTAGGTCTGGTCAATTAGAAGTACCTTCGATTTCGGGCCTTGCAATAGGGGCTTTAATCGTTTCGGCAATTCATATGCCGATTGATTATATTTGGAAACCCGCCAATGTCGTAGACATGTGATCAAAGCCTCAGCCCGTGATCTAAGGTCATCCGTAAGCCAGTCTAAATTATTTAAGTAATTTTCAAGCTCAGACGGTTCATGACAATCATAGTAAATACCGTGACGGTCCAACACAATCGACAATCGCCGCATATCTTTTGACGGATGCGATAAATACCCCAAAAAACCATCTTCTAATCGCCAATAGTTCACGCCTATGCGCTTAGCATAGTCTTTCGCGGACTTAGTATTTTTCTTGGCACCCCATCCAATAATCACATCGAATTTAGACGCACCCCTTAAACCTTTATGAACATCCATGCCCAACAGCAGGGGGATTTTGGGGTCCTGTGCAATACCAGCTGATGATGTATAGGCACCACGAACAACTGCCTGGCGATCATTTGCTTGGCGAGTTCCTGCTGAGCCAGCCTTTGCCATTATGCCCCGTCCTGTTCTGACATAATTTTTTCTGCTAAGATTATTTTTCTAACGGTTTCTAGGTCATTTGGGGTGTCAACACCGTGCGGCGGGGCTGCGCCTAGAACTTCCACATGAATATCAATGCCGTTATAAAGCGCTCTCAGCTGTTCAAGTGCTTCAAGCTTTTCAGTTGGTGCTGGTGGAAAAGCCGTAAATGCACGGATGGTCTTAGTGCGGTATGCATAGATGCCTATATGCCGCAGATAGGTATTAGGGTCGGGTTGCTTCTCGCTGGTCTCTGTGCGCCTAAAAGGAATCGCCGCCCGCGAAAAATATGAAGCCTTCCCATCACGACGCAACACGACTTTCACGACATTAGGATTATGGATGTCTTCTTGCCCCTGCATAGGGGCTGCCGCAGTCGCTATCCCAGCGTTAGTATGGCTTAATGCTTGACCCACTTGTTGAATTAACGCCGATGGTATCAAGGGTTCATCCCCCTGAACATTAACGATAATTTCGTCAGGACCCAAATCAAGTGCATCGACCACCTCAACAAGGCGGTCCGTACCGCTTGCACAGTCTTTTGAGGTCATAATCGCTTGCCCACCAAAAGCAGAAACAACATCATAAATACGGGTGTCATCTGTTGCTACATATGTATGATCAGGGCTGGTGGCTTGCACGGCGCGTTGCCAAACATGGGCGATCATTGGTTTACCACAAATATCCAAGAGCGGCTTACCTAGTAAGCGCGTAGAGCCAAAACGAGCAGGAATAATAACTTTCATTATATTTTTCCCCTACTGCTGATTGGTTTCAGATGGCTCAAAGTAGCTGGCAAGGGTTTTCCCTTTTAAGTTTAATATATGCTCACAAGCCTCACGCACAGCGCCCTGCCCCCCAGAAGTGTCTGTCACATAATCAGCAATTTTTTTTACATCAGTTACGGCATTTGAGGGTGCAAGCGCATATCCAGCAACCCGCATGGCAGCCAAATCTATCAGATCATCCCCCATAAAAGCAATTTCAGCAAGCGTGAGGTTCAGTTTATTCGACAAATCGCTCAATGCTGTTACTTTATCACGGCAATTAAGGACCTTATGGTCTATCCCTAAATCATCAAGCCTTTGCTCTAGGGCTGAGCTTTTCCGCCCCGAAATGACGGCAACAAATATGCCCGCCGCCATCAACAGCTTGATCCCTAAACCATCATGAGCATGAAAAACTTTTAACAACTCCCCCTCTGGGCCATAGATCAAACGCCCATCGGTTAAAACCCCATCAACATCCAATATAAGCGCCTTGATAACCATTGCCTTAATCCGTCACCAAGGGAGCAAAGCCCTTAACAAGATCATCAATGGACTTCATCTGCGATAAATACCCTTCTAATGCCTGAAGAGGTAAGGCACACGGCCCATCACATTTAGCTTGGTCAGGATTTGGGTGTGCTTCAATGAAAAGCCCCGCAATCCCCACAGCCATGCCAGACCTTGCAAGGGCAGCAGCTTGGCTCCGCCGACCACCAGCACTTTCGCTGCGCTCCCCAGGACGTTGTAGGGCGTGTGTGGCATCAAAAGTCACAGGCGCTAATAACTTCATCCTATCCATGCCCAACATATCAACAATCAAGTTATTGTAACCAAAAGCCGAGCCGCGCTCGCATAGCATCACTTGATCATTTCCAGCCTCAACACATTTTTTAATGATATGCGCCATTTCTTGCGGCGCTAAGAACTGGGGTTTTTTGATATGTATTGGTTTGCCAGTTTTTGCCAGCGCAACCACAAGATCGGTTTGCCGTGCCAAAAAAGCAGGAAGCTGCAAAATATCGGCAACCTCGGCAACGGCTTTAGCCTGTTCAGGTTCATGAACATCGGTGATGACCGGAACATCATAAGCATTTTTAAGATCAGCAAGAAGCTGCAAACCTTTATCTAGTCCTGGACCGCGAAAAGAATTGATGCTTGATCTGTTCGCCTTATCAAATGATGCTTTAAAGATATAAGGGATAGAGAGTTTTTGAGTAACCCCTACAAACTGCCTTGCAATATCAAAGGCAAGCTCGCGGTTTTCCAGCACGTTCATCCCACCCAACAGCACAAAAGGCAAATCATTAGAAATCGTAATAGTATTTGTAACTTTAACAGAAAGCACTGCAATCCCCAGAATGAACAAATCCAGAATGGACAAATCCAGAATGGACAAATCCAGAATGGACAAATAATGTACAATCGCACATAATTTATCGCTTAGACAAGATATGGCGATTGTTTACAACAGCCCATCAAACCCTGCAAGAATAAGTTCTATCAATAAGGGATGTCTAAAGCTCTTTCAACACCAACATACTTTTGCTGCTCTGCGATATCAACGTCAAAATCCAAAAGCACCTTTCGAACAGACGCGAGGCCAATCATCAGATTATTAACATGACAATAATCAAAGTGCAGGTTGACATTAAGTCTACCAGCAGGTGAAAGGCCAAGCATTTTCGGGCCAGCATCTTTAAAAATGATTCGCGCCTCCTTCAAATAGGTCAAGAGCTTACCATTTTCCATTTTAACCAAAGATTCCCTGAGCGTCCAAAGCTTATAAAAATACAAACGGGCTTCTGAACTGGGCAACAAAGCCATCCTTTTATAATCACTCATGGGGAATCTGCGCTTAGCGAGTCGCATCCAATTAATTTGGCGATCTGGTATCTCGATGTCAACACCTAGGGGTGTATGCTCACTCACACCCACTGCAACAATACCAGTGTCAGCATTACTGGTATGTGAAATTGAAAAATAAAGATTTTGCGTCCCGCTTCCAATCAAGGTAACAGGGCCATTTTCTTTTTGCTCTAAAGGCACTTCATGGGGAGAACACTTTAAAATTTGCCCAAGCTGTTGCCGCAGTATAGCCCGCGCCGTCACATACAATGGTCGCACAGCACCATGTTTTTGCTCAGCTCTTCGTTTTTCTTCATCCGATAAAAAATCAAAACCACTCAGTTTTGCATCTGCTGCTCGCACTATAAGCTTAATCTTATCCATTTATTCATTTTCCGCCCCCAGTGTGCGATCACCATAAAACATATTCACAACATTATACGCAGAAAATTAAGGAAAAAAGGAAATTCTTTTTTCTCTAATGCCCTGTATGTGGCATTTTAGGATTGTGGATGCAAAGCATTTATAATGAATTAACCCTTATTTTTTTCCAAATTCGGCGCTAACCATTCACTTCGGCTTACACCTTTAAGTTTCTCAAACGTCCGCAAACCACCAAGTCCCAGCATAGACAACAGAACAGTGATGAGTGTTTCTGTACCATTGAGCTGCGGCGGTGTTGTGATATCGGGCCAAAACACAAGCTGCAGCCAAACAAAAATATCATACAGCATAAAATGCCAAGCAAGTGCGCCAGCGCAGACCCAACCGACAAATGGTCGCCAACCAGCAACAAACAAACTGGGATGCTGCGCTTCTTGCTTGTTAATTTCCATCTGGGCAAGACCTGTTTTCATAGCCGCTACAGATAATTCATGCTCAAACTTAGCTTTAGCATTTTTATCGACAATCAGCCGATCCAATGGTTCCTTAACGAGTTCTAATAAAGTATTGATAACAGGTAAGCCCATTGCTATTCCTTTCCTAGTTTTACTGATATCATGGTATAACGAGCAAAAATTACAATTTTATGCCTTCTGAGATCAATTTCTGTAACCCGCAGCGCCGAATCGTCCGCGCTTCACTACGGTTGAATGAAACTCGGCGATGTGAAATATGAATCCACCGCCGTGTTGAATTTGTTTCAGGCCGTGTGACTTCTTCAAAAATCAGCTGATCAAAAGGCAACGTATTGTCAGTTTCTAAAGCTTTTGCTAGCGCCGCCATATCGACACCGTTTACAGTAAAATCTGCCGCTTCACCAAACATATGCTGGCTTTGAACCGCACCGCCTAGCCTTGTATTTAGTGCGCGCGATCGATAGCCTGATGTAATGATCACAGGCTTATCAACCATCTGTCGAATAGGTTCTAAAACCACAGTGCATAAAGCTTTCAAATTCGCAATAACGGATAAATCTGTAGGCTGATTATTAATTTTTAGCCGGCTCGCCGTATGGCTTGCCAGCATCTCTTGTAAACTAAAATGCGGGCTTAGTTGGTCATCAGGTCGCACATCAAGCATAGTAAATCCTTGCTGCCAGCTGCTACTGGTCAATGTGAAAATTTAATTTATGAGGGTTCAGTGAAAACGCTTTACGCGGATGAAATATCAGGCCAGACGAGGCTGTCTATGATCTGATCAAGTTGATCTTCTGAGCTTGCATCATCGATCTCGCGCTTGGCTTTAAGGCGCACCCCTTCAATGGCCCCAGCAAGCGCGGCCCAGCTATCGGCTTTTTCAATAACCGCCTGGGATGCCTGCTGCATGGTTTCACCTGTTACAGCATTTTGCGCTGCCAAAAGGGGGGTGAGTGTGGTGGCATCATCTGTCCATGCGCGGGCTTCGGCTTCTTTTGCTTGGTAGCTCATGGCTTGACCCGCCCCTGCACTAAGCATAACACTGCGCAGTTCTTCGGCTTGCTTATCAATGATCGCCTTGGCCTTCGCGGTCAGGCTGCTGAAGGCGGGGCCAAACACCCACGGCACAATGGCACCCTCAACGACTTTATGACAAGAAATATCAATCATGCTGTCCACTTCCATAAGGGTATGGGTGGGTATCACGGGTGGGACAAAGTCTACTGGTCGCTTGATGCAATCCATGATCTCGCCGCTATCGTCGTAATAAATGTAAAATTTCATGATCAATAGGCCACTTCAAATAAACGCAAGGGACTGGCCCCAACTTCAACGACTTCATTGATGCCTTGGTCCGTAGTAAGGGCAATTCCCAAGCCATAAATCGATTGGGCATCCGCTAAACTTGTTGGGCGGTAATTAAAGATAAACGGATAATAATGAGGTGAATTGGTGACCGTTATATGCTGCTCTTCCACAAGAACTTCATAATTACTTGATGCAGGCAAGTGGCGGAAAAACCTAACCTGCAATGTACGGGTCGTGGCCTTCGTACAGTATATTGACGGCGCCCACATAACCGTAATCGGTGCACCCATGACCCTTGTCGGGTTAACCAACTTTGTTTTCGAAGCCGTCCCAGTATTAACGATAGAGCGAGCTGTCGTCATATTTGACGTTTCCCACGTGGCATTGTCAATTGTTGCCAGTGGTCCTTGGCCCAAAAACCCCGCCGCAATGTTATGGGCTGTGCGGTCCGCGTCCAAGTCGCCGCTAAATCCAAGCCCAGGTAAGGTAACGGAGCCAAGATTGATCCAACCAGAACCATTATAAAAACGGAGGTTCCCGTTGCTATCAATTTGAAACTGATTGTTGTTGATCAAGGGATTGGCATAATCGGTTATATCGGCATTATCACTGGGTTTACCTGAACCCGACACATCGGCCCATTGTTGGTTTTCATTCCTAATCGTTTCTGCGACATGTTGCGGCACTGAAATATCAGCCGATTTTACCAAAACCGCATTGGTGAACCCAACGCCGCCACTGCCCGTGCTACCGCGCTGGCCATAAAGCACAACCGAATGCGCCCCATCGGGCAAGATATACCCCATATGTTTGGATTGCTGAGTATGTTGGCTGACCCATGTGCTGGCCGCAGGTTCAGCGATCACTGTGCCGCCACTGTTTTTAACCGCAAGACTGGCACGCCCCGTGCGGGTGCCGTTCAGTAAAACATCAAGGCCGTAACTGATTTGGTCCCCAGCCTGTAAACCCATATCTGATAAAAGCCGTTCAACAAGCGGGACATCGGTGCTGCTGTTGGAATAGCCAGCTTCGGTGTGGGCGTAGGCATCAAGCAAGTTATAAGTGCTGCCGCTTGTGGCCTCTGGCACACCAACGGCAAGCCAATGAAAGTTAAAATCATCCGCCCCCGCATCATTCGAGGGATCAAACCGCAAACGGTCAATGGTGCCGTTCCATTCGGTATGGTCTTCGAGGTCAAAGGGAAACACAATCCATGACCCAACGGGAAAATGGCGTTTGGCTTTCATGCCACGTGTGCTGCTAAACCCGCTATCGGTGGTGCGTTTCCAAAATAATTGGGGATAGTCTAAGCTGCTACCCCCCGTGCTGTTGCGCTTCATCCGCACCAAAACATGAGTGTTGTCACTGTTGATCATCAGACCTAAAGGGCTGATAAATTTCGCATCAAGCGCCGTGGTAATAAAGCGAGCAGTTTTTGCACCAAAGGTGAGCGTAGCATTAGAGGCAGTCCAATCATCGGCACCATTTTCAACAAAATGAAAGCGCTTATGGAATTTGAAGCTTGAGTCCGCAACTATATCAATCGCCGCGACCACATCATTGTTTTCATCAACCAAGTCTTCGCCCAAAACTGTTGTGTTTTTAGCCAGCAACGACTGAATATTGTATTTATAGAAAACAGGTCCCTTTGTGGAATTTTCCATACTGTGATAGACACGTACATCAATCAAGCTTTCGCTAGGAACATCAATAATTTCGCGGACTTCTTCAACGGCATCTTCAGTGGAATAATTATTAATAACACCTGTTTGCCATGTTGTTTCTGATGAAAGCTTCCACTCGATAATCGTTTGACGGACACCAAACCCTGGGTCATCCCAAGTCACAAAAAGTTGTGAAAACTCACGCCCACTTCCATCTGTGAAAATTTGTGGTGTCACACCTAAGCCTTTGACACTAGCAGCCACATAAGGTGATCCAATCCGCAGCTTATTAGTTTCATGCAAGTCTTGTTCATCTGCGACTGACCAATCATAGATTGATGGGTCTTCCTCTCGCAGGTTTAAGTTTACAAAAAGGCCCTCTTCAAAGTTTGTGTTTAGAATGGCAGATTGCACGATAAAAACTTCATTCGACCAATTAAAATTTTTCCAACTCAGTAAAACGCCCGTTTGGGCAGGGCATTCTAGTGCCACAGGAAAAGCAGTTAATTGCACCATGCGCTTGCGTGATCGTTCTAGGTAAATTTTAGCAATACGCTGAGCACGACGGTGGTCATGCGTATAGGGTAGTGACATCTGCAGTGCTCGTACTTCCCCACCGTCTTCATTTAAATATGTGCTATTTTTCAAGACAGGATATTCAGCAGCTTCAAAACGATGCGAGGGCGAGATAAACAAACCACTCACTTCATTGTAGCCAGCGGACGCATCAGCTTTTACACCTGATGAAATTTGTACGATATCTTCCTCATCCAAGGTTTTGGACGCAAAAACTGGGGCACCAGCATAAAAGTAGAATTTACCGCCGCGATAAACATGATGTCCTGCCATTGCCGTTAACATCGTACGCAAATTTTGCGGCACGCTAGAACTACTGTCAACAATACCATCAATGGTGTATTTTGCTATAGTGGCAGGGGACGCAATTGTACCCCCTTTCACGACCATATCAGATGCACATTCATTTATAGCAGCTTCGAGTGTCGCTTGATCAATTTCAGCATTCGTTACAGCCCCGCCAATATGGGTGTCGGTCAGATAATCATAAATCACCAAAGCTGCGTTATTGGTAAATTCGGTCTGACCGGTGAGTGGATTATAAAGCTCATGCCCAAAAACTTCGATTTTCATTTGTCGAAGTTCGGAAACCCCATAAGGAAAAACATCAGGGTCATAAATCGCTTTCACAGCATAATAAGCTTTACCCCAGCCAACAAAGCTGCTTTTGAAGTCACTATTAGATGCCACAAGCCAAGGGTCAGCCTGCGTTTGATGACCATCATATGTCTTTAACCATAATTTACCCACGTAAGGCGCAGTTTCGCAAGCCCCTGATTGGACATTAAACGTAATTTCCGTTTCACCCAGCCAAACACGCCCAAATCCATGAATGGGTTTATCAGCAATGACGCGGGCAAAAACCAGAGTATCATTAGGAACTTCAACGCTACCTGTACTATATTCTTCCGCATAGACCTCGGTTCCACCAACAAGCATAGTGCCATAAATATATTTTTGGCTATCGGTTGCATTTGCAATGACCGTTTTAAAGCCAGATTGTTCTTGCGCCAGTTTTGGGGTTCCAACAATAATTTCTGCGACGCCCCCTAAGATCAATGAGGCCCCAAGAGTAATCAAATGTGGTTTAAGAGATGCAGGAGCAACAAAAGCGAGGCCTATAAGTGCGACACCCGCAACAATTTTAGTAACTTTAGACATTTGTTTCCTCCTCTCCAATTTGATAGGCACGGTATATTTCAGTTATTGGCAAACGCTGCCAACCTTTGTCAGTGGGAAAGACGGCTTCGGACCCTAGGCAAATGCCCGCAGCGGAAATCATTTCCGAACCCAGTGGCGAGGTAAAATGCGTCAATACCAAATCCCCTGCGCATGCTTTGCTGGGTTCAATTTCTGGTAAGCCGTATTTTTCTGTGACCGTAGCAATCAAGCCATCAAAACCTTGATGCTGGTGAATAATTTTCAAAGCACCATGCACACTGCGATAGCGCCCACGGTAGCCATGCATCACATCGGTTCCTGTCATAGCTTTAATCAAATCTGCGGCGGCACGGCAGCAATCAAACGCACCGACATCAAATGATGCATGCGCGTGTTCAGCCAAAGCCACTTGAAGGCGGCTTCGCCAATTCGGGTATTTTTTCATGATATAATCCTGTTATTCAGGGGAGTTAAGAATAGGTTCATTCAGCCTTGGGGAAAGGCTACATATGGAATTGAATGAGTTGCTAATTTAAACTAAGTTCATGTTTAATCTGTCTCGACCACCTGATCCTCCACCCCCTGAACCTGCTGTACCAGACTGTGATACGCTCATACCC
>JABABO010000374.1 GCA_014238195.1 Kordiimonadaceae bacterium
ATGAGCTATGCCTTTTACAAAAAGAAAATTCCTATTCTCAGGTTAAGTGCGGCTATTCTTGGCAAGAAGGCCGCCTCGTCCCCATGGGCGAAAGTGATAGATTTATCCTTTATGTTTGGTCTTATTGGCGGGGCAGGAACCTCTCTTGCTTTGACCACACCTATGGTTTCTGCTGGCCTTTCTGAGCTTACGGGAATTGAGCCAGGCACTCCCCTCGATATTTTTGTCATTGTTGTCTGTGTTTCGCTTTTTGCTGTGTCGGTTTATCTTGGCCTTGAAAAGGGCATCAAAAAGCTGGCGGTTGCCAACCTTTATCTGTCAATTCTATTTTTGGTTTTTGTATTGGTTGCAGGGCCAACGGGCTTTATTTTGGCTATGGGGACACAAAGCATTGGCACAATGTTTAATAACGTCTTCACGATGATTACTTGGACCGACCCTGTGAATAAAACAGGCTTTGTTCAAAACTGGACTGTTTTCTACTGGGCTTGGTGGCTCGCTTTCGCTCCCTACGTGGGTATTTTTGTGACCCGCATCTCTAAGGGTAGAACCATAAAACAAATTATTCTGTCCATGTGTGCATTCGGCAGTTTTGGGGCTTGGGCTTTCTTTATTGTGCTGGGGAATTATGCCCTCTTCCTAGAGCTAGAGAATATCCTGCCAGTTGCAGCAATGGTTAATGACGGTGACGGATTTACAGCCATTGCAAAAGTGATCGGCAGTCTGCCACTTGGTCATATAGCCCTTACTATTTTTACGCTGGTGGTCATTATTTTTGTGGCAACAACATACGATTCCGCCAGCTACACGCTCGCGTCTGCTGCAACCAAGGAACTGCACGCAGGCGAAAACCCTGCCCGCTGGCATCGCTTATTTTGGGCATTTTTCTTAGGTGTTCTCCCCATTGGATTAATGTTTATTGGCGGCTTAAAAGTTGTTCAATCAGCCACACTTCTCTCTGGATTGCCTATTGCAATCACCTTCATATTTATGAGCAGAACTCTGCTAAAATGGTTAAAAAAAGATACCCACGGGCCTTAAGTGTTTTCATTAGCTATATTTTACTGGAGGAAAAATCCATTTTTTTAGGGACTCTTAATCACTAAATTTTTCTGCATTTTCACAAGTGGGACCTGCACACCCGTTGAAGACACATACTCAAACCGTTCAACTGTGCTGTACCCACAGGCCTGATAAAGCGGAACACCTGCCAGTGTGCCTGCTAGCGTGGATGTGGTAAAACCCGCTTGCATGGCAGAATTTTCACAGATGGCTAACACCTGTTTTCCAAGTCCACGCCGCACATGGGCTGGATGCGTGTACATAGCGCGGATACGTGCGGGTTCACTTGCTGGGTCTAGCAGCCTTGGGTCACGTCCAGCACTGTGATCACCGCCAAACAGCGTATCCCGCATCGACCAACCACCGCACGCCGCGATCTGACCATCTGGGACATGGCGGAGCAAATAATAAGTGCCATCTTTGATCAACTGTGTATCAATGCCCATACATTCAAAAGATGCTGAAATCTGTTCTGGTGAAAGATAAGCTGATTGCAGGCTTGAAATAGACAAAACCATCACTTCGGAAAGCAAGTCAAGGTCGCCAATTGTCGCTATTTCAAATTTAAAGCACCTGTCCATAACAAAAACCTATATCAAGACCCATGAATAATGATCTTTTAATTCGCTCAGTCCTTGGGGATATTTTGAGCCCACACTAAGCCTACTATGATGATTTATTATTAACCAATAAAAAAGCCCCGCAAAATTTGCAGGGCTTTGGTTACACTATTTTAAAGACTGATTAATTGAGCTGCGTATGCACACGTGCAATCGCATCATCGGTTAGATGCTGACCACCTTGCCCTTTTAGGACGCCGCTTAATACGCTTGTTGCCGCTTCAACAGCGACATTGACTGCAACGGCTTGGACTTCCTTAATCGCCAAAGCTTCGGCCTGTGCAATTTTGTCAGCAGCATGTTTTTCACGGCGTGCAGACAAAGCTTTCAAATCAGCTTTGGCTTGTTCTGCCATCAGCTTTGCGTCCTCTTCAGCTTGAGCAATCATGTCTGCCGCATCTTTTTCGGCTTCGCGTTGCTTGCGTTGATATTCGGACAACAGCTTTTCAGCATCATCACGCAACTGCCGTGCGTCTTCGATCTGGCGGCGTATCGCGTCAGAGCGTTCATCCAGCATATTCGCAATAGATTTATGCGCTTTGGCATACATCACACCGCCCATAAATACAATGAACGAACCAGCAACCCAAAACGTTGGGTCTAGGTAAAAGGCTTCATTGGGGGCCATCTTACGCTCCTTCCGCTACAGCTTTAACAGCTTTTGCCACATCCGCATCATTAGCCCCAACACCGCTTAATCTTGCAACGATGTCAGTGGCAACTTCTGTTGCAACAGTATCAACGCTGCCCAGTGCTTCCGCTTTCACAGCCGCGATTTTAGCTTCGGCGTCACTTGCTTGTTTGGCAAGCTTGGCGTCTAGCGCCGCTGTTTCCTTGGCGAGATCAGCGGCGGCGGCTTCTTTCACCTTCAAAATCGTTTCTTGTGCGCTTCTGCGGGCTTGTGCGGCTGCGGCTTCACAGGTCGCACGGACAGTTTCTGCGTCCGCTTTCACACACTCGGCCCGATCCAGATCCTCGGCGATCCGCTCTTCCCGCTCTTCCAACACGCTCGCAATTTTGGGCAGCGCAAAACGCCACACAACAACAAAAAGCACGATGAAAGAAAGAAAAAGCCAAACCAACTGCTCTTCATATGTGGAAAAATCAAGCTGCGGCAAGCCGCCTTGTTTTTCCACTGGCACTTCTGTCATCGCATTATTAGATAAGCTCGCCATGTATTGTCTCTCTGTTTGAGGTGCTAAACGCCCACCTTTTCGAACATTAAAGTACGAAAAGAATGATAAATGCGATAACCAGAGCAAACAACGCGACAGCTTCTGTTAGAGCAAAGCCTAATAGCAAGTTCCCAAATACTTTTGGTGCTGCTGATGGATTGCGCAAAGCGCCGTTCAAGAATGAACCAAATATATTTCCAAGACCAATACCAACACCTGCAAGTGCGATTGTTGCGATACCAGCGCCGATGGCTTTTGCTGCTTCAAGTTCCATAGTAATTTCCTTTATTTTAAGTCAAAGATTAAACGTTAATAGTCAGTTTTTCAAACCCATGAGCAATGCTTTCAGCCGCCTTAGTGCGACGGATGCATAGCATCATTCAGATAGATACAGGTCAGAATTGCGAACACATAGGCTTGCAGGAAAGCAACTAAGATTTCCAAGCCCGTCATGAAGATATTGAAGGCAAACGGCAAGACAGCGCCGAAATAACCCGCAATACCAATGCTACCCAAGCTTACGATAAAGCCTGCGAATACTTTCATCATCAAGTGACCAGCCAGCATGTTGGCGAACAAACGCACAGACAAGCTAATGGGACGGGTCAGGTACGAAAGCACTTCGATTGGGACGATCAGGGGCAGCAGCCACAAAGGCGCACCCCCTGGAACGAAAAGCTTTAGAAAACCAAGACCATGCTTGATGAAACCAATGAATGTCACACCGAGAAAAACCACCGCTGCCAAGGCGAACGTTACAATAATGTGCGACGTTACCGTAAAGCTGTAGGGGATCATGCCCAGCAAGTTAGCACCAAGGATGAACATAAAGAGCGTAAATATAAAGGGAAAATAGGGTTTCCCTTCATTGCCTACGTTTTCTTTCACCATACCAGCGACAAATTCGTAAGCCAGTTCAACCATTGTTTGCCAACGACCTGGGACCATAGCGCTTTTGCGCATACCACCTGTTAAAAACAGAGTGACAAGAGCAACAACGATCACCATCATCAAGGAGCTATTGGTAAATGTAGCGTCAACCCCGCCAATATTGATTGGTGCAATGGGATTGATTTCAAATTGTTCAAGAGGACTATGTGCCACGACTATCGTCTCTTTCTTCGCTTGGCGCTCTCAACTCCCCTCACCCCACATGGTTCGGATTAGAGCAGGCTTCAAGGGCGCTAAAATCAATTATCTTTGGACTGTTCTTCTTCTATGGCTTTTTGCATTGCATTTGCTTGGCGGATCACGTTGCGAATACCGGCTATAAAGCCAATCATCAAGCCAACCAAAAGCGCAGCAGGCGTAGTGCCTAACCAGTCGTCAATTGCCTTACCAAGCACTAGGCCCAAAACAACTGCGATCACCAGCTCAATCCCCATTTTCCAGGCCCTGCCTGCGGCTGAGGGTGGGGCATTATCAGTGCCGCCACTGCCTGCATTTGTGCCATCCTGCGACACACTGCGGGCTTTTTTGAGCCGATCATCAAGTGTTGCTAGGTCATCATTTTTGTCATAAGACATTTACAGAAGACTCTTCGTTAGCATGTGACTAAAGCCACGTGATCGTCAAGCCAGTGTCAGCAAATTCCAAGAATCATATACCGCCAAAGGCACGCGCAACATAATGAGCAGAACCGCACCTGTCAAGCACCTATAAGGTAATAAAGCCCCGCGCAAAAACTGTTGATTTATAGGGTTTTTTTCTATCTAAATGCTGGTCCCAGTCTATTTTAGCACTTTGATTGTTAAAAATGCTCGCTTTGGCACATGAGTCTTAAGCATCACAGTCTTAAGCATCACAGTCTTAAACATCCCAGTCTTAAACATCACAGTCTAAAAACGATCACAGTCTAAAAACGATTACAGTCTAAAAACGATCACAGTCTAAAAACGATCGCCGCCGACAAGATCACCTATTCCGCCTAACAAAGACCCCTCACCCTTGTCACGCCCGCCGCCCCCAGGGGCAGAAGCGAGAATACGCCCAGCAAGCCTTGAAAATGGTAAACTTTGTATCCAGACTTTGCTTTTGCCAGAGGCCCCACCTGTTAACTTGGCAAAAAACACACCTTCGCCGCCAAATATCATCGATTTAATACCGCCAACACTTTCGATATCCATATCAACGTCCGCAGTAGTGGCTGCAACACAGCCTGTATCTACATGCAGGACCTCGCCAGGCTTTAACGTGCGTTCCACCACCGTGCCGCCAATATGAATAAAGGCCCAACCATTGCCATCAAGGCGCTGCATAATAAAACCTTCACCGCCAAACAAGCCTGTCATAATGCGTTTTTGCAAATGTATACCCACCTGAACACCGCGCGCGGCTGCTAAGAAGCTGTCCTTTTGGGCGATCAAAGCCCCCCCATATTGATCCAGTTTTATGGGCAATATGTTACCAGGGTAAGGGGCTGCAAAGGCTACATGTGCTTTTCCATGACCATTATGGGTATAAACCGTCGTAAATAAACTTTCGCTGGTTAACAATCTTTTACCCGCGCCAATAAGCTTGTCCATAAAACTGGCTTTTGCCCCTGAGCCATCGCCGAAGACAGCGTTCATTTCGATGGATGTATCCTTGTACATCATTGAACCCGCTTCGGAAATTGCGCTTTCACCTGGGTCCAGCTCCACTTCAACAAACTGCATTTCCGCGCCTTTAATCTCAAAGTCAATATCATCATCAACCTGATCACTACGATAATGCCGCGCATTGGAAATTTGGGGGATGTGGTTTGCCATATTGTGTTTCCCTATTTAAGGCTTATATTAATCTGATATGCATATATGAAAGCATCATGGTTTATACAAGCACAAGGAGCAAGCCCCAATGAAGGGTATCTGGTCAATCATTCAGTATATTTATAAATTTATTGCGGGTCTTGGCGCTTTTACGCTTGGGTCCTTTGTTCTGATCATCATGGCCCTAGCATTAGCAGCCACAGGTGAAAAGCCTGCCCCTAATGTGCCTGATGGTGCTGTGATGGTGCTTCGCCCCAATGGTGCGATTGTCGAGCAAACCCGTTTACCCGATCCTTTTGATGCGATACTGAGCGACTATAACAGCGAGCCTGCTGAAACCAGCATTTATGATATCACCAATGCGCTTTCCCATGCTAAAAATGACGACCGTATCAAAGCCGTCGCATTACTGACAGATAATATGGCAGGCGCAGCCCCAGCCCACGCCCACCGTATTGCCGCAGCCCTGCGCGACTTTAAAGATGGCGGCAAGAAAATATATGCGATTTCCAGCGCATACAGCCAAACGGATTATTTATTGGCAGCCCAAGCGGATAAAATTTATATGAATCCTGCTGGCTCGGTTCTGTTGAGCGGCTATGGTCGTTTTGGCACATATTTTAAAAGCTTATTGGAAAAAATTGGCGCCAATGTGAATGTTTTCCGTGTGGGAACCTACAAATCAGCTGTCGAGCCATTTTTGCGCAATGATATGTCACCCGCCGCCCG
>JABABO010000375.1 GCA_014238195.1 Kordiimonadaceae bacterium
GAACCCACTGGCTAACCCCAAGGCGATACAATTTTTGTTCCAATGTTTGCGCCGCGTGCCCGTGCGAAATTTTATCACCAATGGGTCCGTTAAAGCTTTACCATCAATGTTGTTGAGCAAGACCTCTCGCCCTTCATCCACAGTCATATAATGGGAGCAAAACACATGACCATTGCCCACACGGCTTTGCAGGGGTATGCGCCACTGCCAACCCGCATCACGTCCGATGGAGCGTGTGTAAGGCACGGGGTCATCCACACTGTTTGTTTGGACAGCAACCGCCGTGTCACAGGGTAGATAATGCGTCCAATCATCATAGCCCGTGTGCAAAGCGTCTTCAATCAGCAAGCCCCGAAATCCCGTGCAATCAATGAACAAATCCCCGTCAATCACATGCCCGCTTTCAAGGGTTAGACTTTCAATAAAGCCATTCTCACCATTTTTCTTGACACTGTTGATTTTGCCTTCGATGCGCTCCACGCCGTGCTTTTCAGATAGGACCCGTAAAAATTTTGCAAATAAACTGGCGTCCAAGTGAAAAGCATAATTCAGACCAAGATTTGGCAAGTGGGCGAACTTGCCCTCCAAGGCTGCTTTAAGCTCAAGGCAATAATCACCGTAATCACTGACAATGTTACGCTCGAACCCTTTACGCCAGAAATGCTGAAAACCTGTTGTCCAATGGTCTTTACCTGTAATGCCAAATGAATGGATATAGCTGTGATCAACTTCACGCCAATTTTCAAAAGCAATCCCAAGTTTGAAAGTGGCTTGTGTCGCTGCCATAAAGTCCTTTTCTTCGATCCCCAGCAAGCGCAAATAAGTGACGAGTGTGGGAATGGTCGCTTCCCCGACCCCAACGGTACCAATCTGATCACTTTCAATCAGCTTAATGTCTAGGACCTTACCAAGGGTTTTTGAAAGTGCCGCCGCTGCCATCCAGCCAGCCGTGCCACCACCTGCAATAATCACACGTTTGATATTTCCTGTTTGCATCTTGGTTTTCCCCTGACTTTTCATTTTCAACGGTTCAAACGATTTAATAAAAACGCCCTAACACGCCGCGCATTTGTGTCGTCCATTGGCCCTAAGACACCTTGGCTTGCTTGCGGTATATGCGCGTGCGTTGTATCGGTGTTATCGAACACATAATGATCAAACATCATTTTCCAGTGGGCTTTCTCGTGCGCTGGCAGGTCCTTGATCGCCAGCAATGCATGCTGCAATGCATTAATCGGCGGCCCCATATAGGCAGGTGCACTGCGCCACCAAAAATTCACTAGCACATTAAAATCACTCAGCGCTTCCACATGGTGCCACCACATGCTGGGAATATAAATCGCGTCACCGGGGTCCATTTCCGCAATCATCGCAGCCTTTTGGGCCGCTTGAAATTTCGGAAATTTTTCATAATCAATGTCATGAAAATCAACAAGGCTAATCGCTTGACCCGCTGGGGTGACATCTAAGGGGCCAATGTATAAATTTTCCATCTGGTCTGGTGGAAACAGTGTAAAGCGCCGCTTGCCGACAGCAACACAAGCAATATTTTCGGGCAAGTCATGATGGGCCGCGACCCGCGTTTTATTGCCCACCCATATCGTGCGTAGGGGTTCATAATTACCAATAAGGATATTGTTTTCAGTGCTAAAACCAAGCAAATAAGTATCAATAGGTGTCGAGGCCATATAGATCAAAGGCGGATGACTATCCTTGCGGTGTTGGCTAAGTTTATCAAAAACATGAGACATGGGAACGCGCAGTGTCTGGGCATTCGGCGCTGTCATATCATCATTATAAAACAAGCGACCGTTCAGTGTAGCATCGCCGTAAACCGCTGCCACAGGCTCCCCACTATCAAACCCTTTTATATAGGCTTGCGCAGCATCAGGGCTTTCTAAGCCCTTTTGCGCCAGTGGCCAATGTTTGACAAACCCTTTTAACACAACAGGTTTATCAGAGCCCAGCAAATGCGGCGGAATTTCACCGCGTCCGAAGTCAGTGATTTCATCAATTATGTTGTCGCTGATACGCACGTCAGTCTAGCAGCGCATTTTTACGTTTAATGAGCGCAGGAAAATTAGACAGCGAAGCCATCATCATATGGATTGCCATAATGTATCCACGCTTGTGGAATTTATCTAAATTTTCAGCACTGAGCGCCGCAAAATTTTCCTCATGGATAATGTAAAACCCAGCCAAACGATTGTTAGAGCCATCATTCAGCGTAATATCCGCTGCAAATGGCTCAATCAGATTATGTTCCAGCAATGTGTCCATGAAGGGTTTATGGCTTTTATGAGCAAAATGTAATTGGTCCAAAATATTTGCAATACGGTCTAGGTAAGGGGTGTTACCGCCGTGCTCAAGAAACACGGGTTCACCAATACCGCTTTGCTGGCTAATACGCTTGCTTTCCATATCAATGTGGATAACTGTTTGTGCATCCGCTCCGTGGCCCTGAAAGCCAACCATGAAGGGCTGACGCTCCAAGGTCATGGGGATATACTCAGCATCCCAACCCGTATCCTTTAAAAATAAATTTTCGCCATCGCTAAAGCCGAAAAGTGCTAGGGCTGTATAATCACCCGATGTTGCGTCTTTATGCAGGACGATAGGATAGTGCGCTTGCAGTTCCCTAAATTCAGTCGCATAGACGGGTGCATACATTACAGTATCTTCAAGCTCCGCGCTACGTTCCGTATTTATGTGCAAATCCTTATGATCAATGTTATTGAGTAATACATGGTTGCTCATTGCTGGTTCCTGCCCTTTTAATATCTGAGTATCGCTTCAAAATCTTCTTACACTCACTGTTGTCTAAGCTTATATTTTTGGCAAGCCATTCTGCTTAATTTTATCAATGAGTGCGCGGTTGGTTGGCAATCCGCCCATATATTTACGGGCAAGCTCAAAGTTCTTCTGCACATGCTGCTCAGCCGCCTTAAAGTCTTCAAATTTTGTCGTTGTCGCGCGGGGGGCAGTCTGATGCCCCATACCGTATAAAACATACTGGTAACTGGCGGCTGAAAACACTTCTTCCGTTGCTGTGAAATCATGTCTGCTGGGTGGTTGATACTGCCATAACCGAAGCAAATTTTGCAAGCGATCTGGTATGGTCGCACTATCCCTGTTGTCTTGCCAATAATCGCTGTCACCGCGCTTGCTTAAAACATAATGCAGCTTTAAAAATTCTATAATGCGCTGCCAACGATAAGTGAAACGCTTGTTAAACCGCGCGGCTGTTAGGTCCATAACCGCGCGGTTGCTTGGCATGTCTTCGGCTACTTGGTTCGCCGATAATTCCACCATCACCAAAGCGCTGGCCTCTAAGGGTTCGATAAAGCCTGCTGACATGCCAATCGCGACACAGTTTTTGACCCAAAATTGATCCCGGTGCCCTGGGTTAAAACTTATTTTCCGTGTGTCTAAGCTATCTGCGTCTCTCTCACCTAATGACGAAGCAACATAGGTCCGTAAATCTGCTTCGGCTGCGGTATCATCGGTGTGTGCAGATGAATAAACATAGCCAACACCGCGCCTGCTGGACAAGCCAATATCCCACACCCAGCCAGCACCCATCGCCGTAGACAGTGTGGCAGACGCGATGGGGGCATCCCCAGTGGTATAAGGCACCTGAACCGCCAGCGCTGTATCATTAAATAAAATATCTTTGCACTGTGTAAAGCCAACACCGTAATGCTGACCAATCAGCAAGGCACGACTGCCCGTGCAATCAATGAATAAGTCACCCGCTATGGGGGCTATGCCGTCTTTTAATGTAACCGCATTGATATAACCATCACCGTCACAGTCGACCCCTGCGACATGGGCTTGCACATGTTTAACACCCAGTTTTGATGTGCAGTGTCTGGTTAAAACATCCGCAAATTTACCCGCGTCTAGGTGATAAGCGTAATTGGCAACCGCGCCGTATTCGGGTGTTGCGGGCTGCTTGGGTGCCAGACCAGCGCGGCACAAATGCGATTGTACTGACAGCGCATCGGCAAACGATAGTGGCTTTCCACCTGTCGATGCGGCTTCATGGTTTTTTTGGGTCCAGTAAGCAATGGCGCTGTGGTCAAAATATCCTTCAGGCAATACGAACGGATGATAGTATGTGTCTTCGGGTGACCTATTCACCCAGCCATTAAACTGTGATCCTTGTTTGAAGGAGGCATCGACACCGCAAATAAAGTCGGTCTCCGATAGGCCAATTTTCTGCAATGTATCGCGCATGGTCGGCCAAGTGCCTTCACCAACACCGATGGTGGGAATGTCAGGTGCTTCAATAAGCGTCACAGCTATACCGCTTGATTGATCGCTGCAATGCGCAGCTGCGATTAACCCCGCCGTTAACCAACCTGCGGTCCCACCACCAACAATGACAATATGTTTCACTGGTTTATCCATCAAGGCCCCTTATAACCATTATGCTAAACACTTTAATGCACATTGTGAATATAGAAAAAGCCGCTACTGCGAGCGGCTTTTTCGTTTTTATAAGACCGAGTACCGTCTTATAAAGTGCTTAGAAAGTATACCGTGCACCAATATTATAGCGCGCACCGCCCTGTGTCACATAGTGCAAGTTATTGACATGACGACCATGTGTACGTGTTGTTTCATTGGTGATATTAATCGCTTCAACGAATACTGTGAAGTTATCATTAATGTCATAGCTGGCGTTCATATCAATCTGATGATAGGCTTCGGTATAAGATGGGTTATTTGCCCCGCCTGCTGTGGCAGCTGTATTTAGGAATTTGTCACGCCAGTTATAAGCAACACGCACCTGAATGCCATCTTTATCATAAAAGCCAATGACATTAGCCGTATCACTGAGGCCGACAAGTGCAAACTGAGGGTCAGCATCTGGGTCTTCATCATCAATAGCAGGCAGTGTATTATCAAACTCAACATCACCATTGACCATCGTATAGTTGATAATACCGCCAAAACCACTATCACCAAAGGTATGTTGCAGGGCAAATTCCCAACCGTCTAGCTTTGCATCGCGCTCGTTTATCGGAACAGATATGTCAAACAAAAGCTCAGGGTCTTCTCCAAGTACACCAAAGATATTCCCAGTCGTATTACCATTATCATCAACGCCTGTAATTTCAACGGTACTTGGATCAGCATTGGCAAAAATCCAGTCACGGATAGCAACATTACCTGCATCAGCACCAAGCGCAGCAACGGCTTCATTATATCGCTGCCCACCGATAGGGGTTACTAGCCCATATCTTGGTTCTTGTAATATTTGGGTTCCAATGAAGTTTTTTACATCTTTGCTGAAATAACCAACTGAAAAATAGCTTGCCTCATCAAAGTAATATTCCACTGACAGATCAATATTTTTTGATTCAAACGGCAGTAATTTCGGATCACCTTGCGAACCATTACCACCATCAACGCGGAACAACTGCTCAACGGATTGACCCCCTTGAATGTCTGCATACCCAGGGCGCGTAATGGTTTCACTGTAGGAGGCACGGAACATCACATCTTGCATCACTTCGATATCGAAATCCAAATTCGGCAGGATATGATCATACTTGCCATCAAGTTCTGTAAAATCTTGACCACCAGAATAGATGATACCAAATTCGTTTGCGGCAACCCACTGGGTGCCTGTTGCCACAGGGACAAGGGCTTGGGACGCAACATCGGTTTCTTCGTACCGAACGCCAACCGTTAAGTTGGCAGGACGGCCGCCAAGTTCAAAATGCGCATTGGCTTGAACGTATGCTGCCAGTTGCTCCTCAGTTGTACGGCGATCCGTTGTGAAATCGTCTGAACGACAAATACCATCACCGCCACACGCATTATATAGGGTATCAATAAGGCCAACCATACGGTCGAAATCAAAGGAATAAAAACCTTCTAGGAAATTAGGGTCACTGGACGCCTCAAAAGCAGAGAATTTATCTGGGAGAGAAACAAATTCATAAATATCATCAGGAATGTCAGAAGCAGGGCCTGCGCCGCCCCATGTATCGCGCTGGGCAGTGGCAAAGGCTGAACGTACTTTGTTTTCAGTGTAAGAAACACCAAATTCAAGGCTTTCAATAATACCGTCATCAAAATTATAGTCACCCATCAAACGGCCTTGGCGAATATCATCACGCATTAAACCATTACGAAACGCAGAACCAGCTGATGTGCGATTAGGAATATCATCACTATTTTGCACAATATGCAAAATGGGCAGATCAGTCGAATAATTGATACCTTGTTCAACCAAGTTAAAAGCGGCTGTCCCAATGACTGAATTATTACCATAGGGGCTATCTGCTTTTGATTCAGCTGAGCTATCATGAATATCCAATTCAATGCTTAGATTATCGGTCGCATCCCATTCAACATTCAAACCAAGGGATTTATTGGTGTTTTTACTGGCTGATTGACCAGCGCCCATTGCAAGGTCAGATGGGGGGTCAGATGGGGTATCGCCGAAACGTTCGGTATAGAATACAGGGCCAGCAACAGGGCCATCTGTCCATTCGCTAGACGTATCACCAAAGTTAAACCAAACTGAAATATCATTGAAGGATTGCGCCACTTTGTTTTCGGAATAGGTATAATCAAGCGTGGCGGTTAACGTATCAATTGGGCGGTACTGAAGTGTGACCTGACCGTTGGTGCGTTCCCGCTCAAAACTGGTCAGATTATAACCAAAGTTCTGCGGCACGGCATAAACATCTGAAGGGTCAGGACGATTTGTTACATTTGTCCCATCCTGCGGTAAAGTACCCCAGTTATTTTCATCACCCGCATAAGCGCCCCGCCATTCAGCGCTTGACGCCTGCGCAAAGCCACCCTCACGTTTTTGGTAACTTCCCGTAACGGCAACACCGAATTTATCATCGGCAAATGTATTGCTAAACAAGCCAGAAATTTCAGGGGTTAGATTTGTGCTATCCAGCTGTGATTGATCATAAACGGCTTTTGCACCGATGGTTGCCTTCAGGCCAGGGGCACTAAGCGGGCGGGTCGTTGAAATATTTATCGTGGAACCAATACCACCTGTTGTGATCGATGCTTTGCCAGATTTATAAACTTGAACGCCTGAAATACTTTCCGATGCCAAATTACCAAAATCAAAGGAACGCGAAGAAGACGCTGTGGTTGCTTCAAGTGATGATGTTGGCATCTGACGACCATTCAGCGTTACCAAATTAAAATCAGGACCAAAACCACGCACAGTAACTTTGGACCCTTCACCGTTGGAGCGGTCAATAGAAACCCCCGTAATCCGTTGCAGGGATTCAGCGAGGTTCGTATCAGGGAACTTGCCGATGTCTTCGGCTGAAATCGCATCGACAACACCGCGCGCATCACGTTTTGTGCCCATCGCACTTTTCAGGCTGCTGCGAATGCCCGAAACAACAATTTCTTCATACGCGTCTTCGGTATCAGAATCCTGCGCATAAGCGTTTGAAGCCCCCACAGATGCCATAATTAATGACATTGTACACGCGAGCGATGCGTTATTGTATTTTTTCACTTTCTTGAGCGTTTCACGCTTGAATATTTCCCTTGGCATATGTGCCTCCCTTGATCCCTACGGCTTTTGGCCTGTGGGCTGTTACTGTTAATAGCCGAACAAATAAAAATGCATTGGTTTGCCTAAGCATGTGTTCGTTTGTAAAATTTAACCTGCGCAATTCCCCAACACCTAATAAGCAAAATGCCTAATATAAATGTAAGCGCTTACATTGAATGTAGTCTAATAAACATCAAATCGTCAACTAAAATCGACGGATTGAAGCAATTAACTCTTTAACCATTTGATTAATAATACAAAATACTGGCGTAAGTCACTGAATATCTGCATAAAATGACTTAGAATCATAATTCCTATTGACGAACATTATCCAAGCGGATACTCTAAAATGTAAGCGCTTACAGAAAATTCTCTGAATTACTTTTAAGATGACTATGTCATATTCAGTCAACAGGACATCAAATAATGACAAAAAAAATACAGCTACCTGCTGATTCGCCGATGACACGGAAAAGCTTTTTATTCGGTGTTGCTGCGGCTTCCTTTCAAATCGAAGGCGGGGCAGACACACGGCTAGAATCCATATGGGATCGGTTTTGCGCAAAGCCAGACAAGATTGCTGATGGCTCTGACGGTTTGGTGGCGTGTGATCATTTTAATCGCTGGGAAGCCGATATAGACCTGATCGAGCAGCTAGGGGTTGATGCCTACCGGCTTTCAGTATCCTGGCCACGGGTCATGCATAAAGACGGCACCCTAAATTCAGAAGGCGCAGATTTTTATGTGCGTATCCTTGATCGCCTGGCAGAAAAAAACATCAAAGCCTTTGTCACTTTGTATCACTGGGACTTGCCCCAGCATCTTGAAGATCAAGGGGGTTGGTTAAACCGTGATACCGCCTATAAATTCGCTGAGTATGTTGATGCCATTACGAAAGTTTTCGGGGACCGCGTCCACACTTATACGACGTTGAACGAACCGTTTTGCAGTGCGTATCTTGGTTATGGCGTCGGTGTTCATGCGCCAGGATTATCAGGGCCAGATGAAGGCCGTATCGCGGCGCATCACCTTTTGCTTGGCCACGGTCTGGCGATGGAAGTTCTTAGCCGCAACAGCCCTGATACTGATAATGGTATCGTGTTTAATTTCAGCCCCTATCACCCTGAAACGGACAGCGAAGCCGATAAAATTGCCGCAAAAGCCGCAGATGATCTGTTTAGTCAATGGTTTATTCAACCCGTGATGGACGGTAAATATCCTGATATTATTGATACTATGAGCGCGGCGGAAAAACCTGTTATCTGTGACGGCGATATGGCGATTATTTCCAAGCCCATTGATTATATTGGCATCAATTATTACACACGCGAAATAATCCGTGCGTCTGATACGGCTCGCTTTGAAAAATCAGAGGCTGGCCCACTGCCACGAACCGATATAGGGTGGGAGATTTATTCAGACGGCCTAACCGAAGTGTTACTAGACATGCATAACCGCTACAAACTGCCACCGATCTATATCACAGAAAATGGCGCGGCGATGAAAGATGTGATAACACCAGACGGGGTGCAAGATCATGATCGGCTTGGCTATTACCAAAATCATTTGATGGCGGTTCATAATGCGATTAAAGCTGGTGTTGATATTCGCGGTTACTTTGCTTGGAGCTTAATGGACAATTTCGAATGGGCTGAAGGCTACGCGAAACGTTTTGGAATTGTTTACGTCGATTATGAAACACAAGAACGCACCATAAAAGCCAGTGGCTATGCTTACCGCGACTTTGTAGGCAGCCGAACTAAGGACGTCATTCATCACGCACAGGTAGGATAGTGCATATTGATCTGTAGGGGAGACAGAACCATGTTAACAGTCAGGGAAAAAGTCGCTTACGGCTTAGGGGATACCGCCAGTAATATTGTCTTTCAAACAGTCATGACATTTCTGGCATTTTTTTACACAGATATTTATGGCTTGTCGCCTGCTTATGTTGGCTTTTTGTTTCTAGGTGTAAGGATATTTGATGCCGTCACCGACCCTTTAATGGGGGCTCTCACCGACCGTACAAACACGAAATACGGTAAATTTCGGCCTTATTTGCTTTGGCTAGCGCTTCCCTTTGGTATTATCAGTGTTTTAGCTTTTACAACGCCTGATTTTTCTGAGCAAGGCAAAGTGATTTATGCCTTTGTGACTTACGGGCTTTTAATGGCGGCTTATACGGCGATTAATATCCCTTATTCTGCCCTTGGGGGTGCCCTGACCGATAAACCAGAAGAGCGCGTTTCAGTACAGTCCTACCGTTTTGTCTTTGCTATGCTCGGTGGCTTGATTGTCGCTTCACTGACTATCCCATTAGTGGAGTACTTTGGGGATGGTGACCAGCAAAAAGGCTATCAATATACGATTGCCGCTATGAGCGTGTTTGGTGTCATATTATTCTTGCTATGCTTTGCAGGCACCAAAGAGCGCGTCTTCCCGCCTAAAGATCAAGAAAGCAGCTTGAAGGAAGACTGGGCCGCATTGTGGCAAAATGACCAATGGCGCATCTTATGCTTTGCAGTGATATTTTTGTTGACAGGCATGGTGCTGCGATCAACGCTGGCGATCTATTATGTGAAATATTATCTCGGTCAACCTGACTTCATAACCACTTTCGTCACTGTTGGTATGATTGGTAATATCATTGGCTGCGCGCTTTCAAGCCAAGTTGAAAAGGTTATGTGTAAAGTAAAGGCGTATCGAATATTACTGGTGATCGGGGGGGTGCTGTCTATCACCAGCTTCTTTATTCCACCCGAAGCGCTTTTCCTTGCCACAGCGGTTTATTTTATCTGGGGCCTCCTGCTGCAAATCGCCACACCACTGCTGTGGGCGAAAATGGCTGATGTCATTGATTACGGGCACTGGAAAACGGGCTTGCGTATTACAGGGTCAGTTTATTCTTCGATTGTGTTCTTCCTAAAATTAGGCGTTGCGATCGGCGGTGCTGCGGCAGGGTGGCTTCTGGCTGCCTATGGTTATGATGCGAATGTGGAAATGAGCGCTGAAACAATGCAGGGGCTTTTAATGTCGTTCACATTACTTCCGGCGATTCCGTTCTTTTTTGTGGCTCTCATTATGGGTCGTTACACATTGACCACGACCCGCGTGAAAGAAATAAATAACGAGCTTGAAGAACGCGGCGCCATTGAACATAATAACTTGGCGGCACAGGCAACCTAATGTATTATTGCGATTTACTCCTATAACATATAGCCAATTGCGGTGAATATTGATCACCTCATTTGGCTATAAGTCTTTGTTTCGGTTCGACTTATCAATAAATAATGAAATCATTATTCATTGGTCTCGCTATATAAGTGTAGCAATGGATGAGGGGGGAATGTTTACGCATGGCAACAATTTATGAAGTTTCGGATCTAGCGGGTGTGTCGCTCGCCACTGTATCGCGCGTGATCAATGGCAATGCACCCGTCAGCAGTAAAACCCGCGATAAAGTAAAAGCTGCCATCGCAGCCCTTGATTATCGGCCTAGTAACGCTGCTAAATCCCTTGCTTCAAATCGCAGTGATAGTATTGGTATTTTGGTCTCTGAATTTCATGGGTCTTTTTACGGTGCCATGATGACAGGTATTGAAGACAATCTACGCAAAGGTGGCAAGCATGCCATTATGGCAGCTGGCCACAGTGATGAAGCAAGCGAACGCGAAGGCATTGAGTTTCTAATTAACCGTAGCTGCGATGCTTTAATTTTGCATGTTGAGGCCGTATCCGATGACTATCTTATTAAGTTAAGCAAAGGCGGCACACCCTTTGTTTTGATTAACCGCTTTATCCCAGCACTTGCCCATTTATGCATTAGTCTTAATAACCATCTAGGCGGTGCCATCGTAGCTCAAAAACTGGTTGAACTTGGTCACAAACGCATTGCTTTTATCTCAGGCCCATTGTGGAAAGGCGATTCGTCTGACCGGCTTACGGGCTTCAAAGATGGCTTACGAAAACTGGGTTGTATATTTGATGATACGCTGTTTTATGAAGGCGACTATCACGAAGGTAGTGGGCAGACCGCTTTTGACGCTTTATGGCACCGTGACCCAACTTTTACCGCGGTTTTTTGCGCCAATGATGAAATGGCCGCAGGCGCATTGACCGCAGCGCGTAAAGCAGGCTTAAAATTGCCAAATGAAATGTCCGTGATTGGTTATGATAATACGATCTTTGCGGATTATCTCTATCCACCCCTAACTACTGTCAATTACCCTGTGGGTAAAATGGGCCGCATGGCTGCGCAACTTATTTTACGCAATATCTACCATGCCGCCATTAAAAACATTAACCATGAATTTGAACCAGCGCTTGTGCTGCGGGATTCGATAACTCGGCCTAATACATAATCCCTGTAATGGTCGTGACCACTGGACCCAATGACTTCCGTCTTTATAAAGCTTTTTACCGATTATTTTGCTTTATAAACGCGCACATAATCAATTTCATATTTGGCTGGAAATGCATCAGGGTCAATGCCTTTTGCGCCCCCCCAAAAACCACCAACTGCTAAATTCAAAATCATATAATATGGGTGATCAAATGGCCATTCATCCGATGTATCACCAACTTGTTTTTCAAGGCGCAGGTAACGATGCCCATCAATCGACCACATCAAGCTATTTTCATCCCATTCAACAGCATAAGTGTGAAATTTAGACCCTGCATCAGCGATATAGCGTTGGTTTGAAAGCTGCGTGTCTTTTTTATGGTTATAAGTTTCAGTATGAATGGTACCGTGGACCACACCTTCGTCAGCGCCAACGTGTTCCATAATATCAATCTCGCCAGATTTTGGCCAAGCCCCATATATGTCTTCCATCGGCATCATCCAAAAGGCCGGCCATGTACCAAGACCAACAGGTAATTTAGCCCGCATCTCAAACTTACCATGCAGCCATCCAGCTTGAGCCTGCGTGGTGATTTTTGATGATGCATAAGTCCCGTCCCCTTTACCGATTGCTTCCATAATTAATAAACCATCTTCAATCCGCAGATTGGCTTTGTCGCTGGTATATGTTTGCTTTTCATCATTCCCAAAACCACAAAGTAAAGGGCACCCATTACCTTCAATGATATCCCAATATTTAGTATTAACAGTGTCGCTATCAAACTCATCCGCCCAAATCAATTTCCAGTGTTCATCGGACTTATCACTGGCATATGCTGCGGTGCTGCTCAACATAAGGCCCAACATCATTGTTATAATCATTGCACTTTCTTTTAAAAAATTTTGCATGTTCGCCTCCATTTTTAAACTTACAAATTTACTTGATGTCCCGATATAGTAATTTTGACCGATCACTCATGTGACCACAGATATTTTAAACCAACAGGGGTTTCTCATATATTCAAGCTTAACATAATAGGCTGTATGTGGGTTTGTCCATACAAAAATGTAAGCGCTTACATTTTTGTATTTCTCAATCACTTATTGTCAGTAATTTCGTAAGCCTTACCAAGTATCAATAAAAGGTTTAGATGGTTTTTGTTGTGTAATGCGGCCTTTGTTGAGTGCATTTGAATTTTCTATCCATGCTCGGCTTTTAAGGGGATCAATGACAGCATCAATTTCAAGGGATGCCGCAAAGGAAACAGCTTTGCCTTCAGCATAATATTTTGCAAGGAGCACCTCAAACTTAGCTTGTTTTTCCGCTTCATCATTGATGGCATCTAACTCCTTCGTGAAGCCTAGCTTTACCGCACCTTCTAACCCCATGGCCCCAAACTCCCCCGTTGGCCACGCCACAGTAAAAACACTTTCTTTAAAACCACCGCCTGTCATAGCCATCACGCCCAAGCCATAGCCTTTTCGTAGGATGATACTGAACACAGGAACGCTCAGCGATGCTGCTGTAACAAACAGACGCGATACGTGGCGCACCAATCCTGTTGCTTCGGCTTCTGGCCCCACCATAAAACCAGGGGTATCGCAAAGGGATATTATAGGCAGCTCATGTGCTTGACAAAGCTGCATAAAACGGGCTGCTTTATCAGCACCATCGGCGTCAATCGCGCCGCCAAGATGGGCTGGGTTATTGGCAATCAGCCCGTAAGGTGTTCCCGCAATGCGTACAAGTGCTGTTATCATTCCAACGCCGAAACCTGCCCGAAGTTCTAACACAGAATCAAGATCAGCAAGACCATTGATCACAGCATGAATATCATAAACACGTAGTCGGTTTTCAGGGATTGCATGGCGCAGTAAACGCCCATCTGGTGCCTCAAAGGCAGCCAGTGCCCCTTGAAAAAATGAAAGATACTGTTTTGCCACTGTGCAGGCTTCTGCCTCATCTTTTACGCGGATATCCACGACCCCATTTTTGGTTTGCACATTGATAGGCCCAACGTCTTCCGCTTTATAAACACCAAGGCCGCCACCTTCAATCATGGCCGGGCCAGCCATCCCTATGTTGCTATTTTCAGTGGCAATAATCACATCACAGCACCCAAGCAAGGCTGCATTACCAGCAAAACACCGCCCTGCAACAACACCAACAACTGGCACAAGCCCGCTGAGTTTTGCCATGCGCGCAAACGACGGTACATCAAGGCCCGCAACAGTCGCGGTATCCGTATCCCCTGGGCGACCACCACCGCCTTCGGCAAAAAATATCAGTGGCGAGCGTGTATTTTCCGCAACATCAAAAATCCGGTCTAACTTTTGGTGATGGCGATACCCTTGTGTTCCTGCTAGGACCGAATAATCGCCGATCGCGAATGCACAGCCCGCGGATTGCGCCCCAAATAGGCTGCCATTGACCTGCCCAGTGCCTGTAATAATCCCGTCACCAGATGTGTTTTTAACCAAATCATCCATGTCGCGCCGTGCACGCTGTGCCGCCACAGCGAAAGCACCATATTCATTAAAAGTACCTTCATCGCACAAGATTGCGATATTTTCACGTGCCATGCGTCCCCCACGCAATCGGCGTTTTGCCATCGCTTCTGGTCGGTTTTCATCCAAGCCATATGCCTTACGGTCCAAAACTTCTTGTAAATCAGCCCGCCGCGCATCCAGATCAACAGTTGCTTCGATAGCCCCTGAACCCTTGTCCATATCATTGATTTCAAAGGCAAGTAACGGTGCTTCTTTTGCCAAAGTCTGACCCAGCTCACCGTATATTTTCTGAATAACACCTGCTGTAGGGGCTGTTATCACATGCTGCATTTTCATAGCTTCTAAAACCATTAATTCACTACCAGCATTAACACTGTCCCCTTCCTTTACAGCAACACCAACAAGCGTTGCCTGAAGCGGCATTACGATCATCCTGCAACCATTTGGTAACACTGGTGATAAAACTGGACTTTTAAATGTATTTGATACCGCAAGACTATGAGAAGGTTTAGGCGCTGGATGAGCATAATGTTGTAGTGATTTTTCTGATTCTATCAGTTCGCCAGCATGGGTTTCAATAAATTTTGTATGGACCTGATAAGCCTGAACATCGGGGTGTTCGGTGATAGCCCGCAACATGCTTATGTTAGTCGCTAGGCCCTGAATATTAAATTCAGCTAAAGCATGATCAGCTTTTTTCAAAGCCTTGGGCAAATCCTCGGCATGAACGATAACCTTAGCCAGCAGCCCATCATAAAGGGTTGATGTTTGATAGCCTTGATAAGCAAATCCATCAACCCGAACCCCTTGACCCGACGGCGGTTCATAGGCTGTAAGCGTCCCTGACGTCGGTATAATAGTCCCATCTTTTGCCAGTGTTTCCATATTAACACGGGCTTGCAGACTAACACCGCGCGGCGAGGGCTCAAGCTGCATGTCCTTCAAAAGCACACCAGCCGCGACCTGCAACTGTAAGCTTATAATATCCAAACCTGTCACGGCTTCTGTTACCGTATGCTCTACCTGAAGGCGTGGGTTTGCTTCCATAAAATAAAAGCGCTGGCTTTTTTGATCAAATAAAAATTCTATCGTCGCAAGGCCTTGGTAAACACAAGTTTTCGCTAATTTAATGGCAGCAGCGTACATGTTTTCGCGCACACGATCACCCAAGTTTGGCGCGGGCGCAATTTCAATAAGTTTTTGATGGCGGCGTTGCAATGTGCAGTCACGGTCCCCTAAAACCATAATATTCCCTGTTGCATCACCGATCACCTGCACTTCAATGTGTCTTGCATGATCAAGATAGTGTTCTGCGTATACCGCCTTGTCACCACTTGCCGCCAAGGCTTCGGCTTGGCACTGCTTAATCGCGGGTGCAATATTTTTACTGTTAGATACAATCTGGATACCGCGACCACCCCCACCAGACCGTGCTTTAATAATCATTGATGCCTTTGGCGGTAAAGCGTTAAAAAATTCAAGCGCCGCAACTTCATCAACTGCATCGTGTGTGGCTAATAGGGTGGGGATAGCGCACTTTGTTGCTAATTGCGTGGCTTGTATTTTATCACCTAGCAGGCGCAAAATTTCCGCTTTTGGACCTATGAATGTAAGCCCAGCATCAGTAACTCGTTCAGCAAATTCAGCATTTTCAGATAAAAAGCCGTAGCCGGGATGAAGTGCATCTGCACCACATTGACAGGCAGCATCCAAGACCGCATCTTGGTTCAGATAAGCACGCACGCCTAGGCTGGGCAGTTCCACAGCTTGGTCCGCACGTCTAACATGCAGGCTATTCGCATCATCTTTGGGGTATACCGCAATGGTTTTAATGCCCATCAGCCCAGCACTGCGCATGATCCGTAAAGCGATTTCGCCCCGATTAGCGATGAGCAATTTTTTAATCATGGGCACCCCCTTTGTTAAGCTTTTATACCACAAACTATAACGCGCCACTATTCAATAACAAGGGCCATGAGCCTGAACCATTACAGAAACTAAGAATGAATTGCCAAGCCCATAGTGATATGATAGAAGCCGCAGCGTTGCTGATTTGGTCTTGTAGCTCAGCTGGATAGAGCGTCGCCCTCCGAAGGCGAAGGCCCCGCGTTCGAATCGCGGCAAGACCGCCAGCAGTTTTTTAGACCTGCCCATTTTCAGAATGCAGGGCCACCCATATCAATAATATACCATGCCCACAATGAACCACACCCGAAATAAAAAAGGCCGTCCCGTAGAACGGCCTTAAATCTTGTGACATTCGTCATATTAACGAGCTGCCAAGATTTCAGAGTAGCTACACTCATAAGTACATTGCCATCTGTACAATTATGAGTCAATATATTTATTGGATAAAATGTAGGGAGGACACCATGAAGTGGCGACTAGCGTTAGATATGGGAACAAATTCATTAGGATGGGCAGCGTTTGAGCTAAACGAAGATGCACAAATCACACGATTGCTGGACACGGGGGTAAGGGTTTTCTCTGATGGGCGAGAGCCAGCAAAAAAGGGCAGCGTCGGGAATAGCTTGGCTGTTGAGCGCCGCACGGCACGCGGTATCCGCAAAACAAATGATCGACGCTTAAAGCGAAAATCACAAATCTTAAAGTTTCTGATAGATCACTGCTTATTACCAAGTGATCCCGTCAAGCGTAAATCCATAGAACAACAAGACCCATACGCACTGCGCGCCGCTGCGGTGGAGCGGCCTTTAACCCCCCACGAGCTAGGGCGGGTTCTGATGCAATTAGCCCAGCGCCGTGGATTTAAATCTAATCGCAAAAGCAACAGCGATGACGAGAGCGGGACAATAAAGCCAAAAATCACCAAGCTAAAATCAGACTTAAACGGTAAAACCCTTGGGCAGTGGCTGAATGATAAGCAAAAAGCAGGACTGCCTGTGCGTTTTCGCGCCCAAGATGATTTTTGGCCTGATCGGTCCATGTATCTTGATGAATTTGACGCCCTTCGTGAAATTCAGGAACCGCATCACAGTCTAACTCTAACCGCGCAAAATTGGGATGACCTTCGCGATGGCAATGCCGCGCAACAGTTTGACGGCCTGTATTTTCAGCGCAAGCTAAAACCCGTTGAGCGCGGGCGCTGTGAGTTTTTTATCGACGAGTATCGCACCTACAAAGACCTACCCATAGCGCAGGACTTTCGCATTTTGCAGGAAGTGGCTAATCTGGCTTATTATGATGATCAACACGCAAAACACAGTCTATCAAATGACCAACGTGATCGTATCATTGCGAAGCTTTATGAACACAACTCCTTAACCTATAACGGGATAAGAAAGCTAAAATCAGCAAACGGGGAAAAGCTGTTTCCCAAGGGCTGTGTGTTTAACCTTGAAAAAGGTAAAAAAGATAAGCTAAAGGGCCGCAGCACGGTTAAGGCCATGCGCAAAGGAGATATGCTTGGTGCAACGTGGGACACATTAAGCGACGATCAACAAAATGAGATTGTCGAAACGCTGCACGAGTGTGATGATAACGCAGTGCTTATAAAAACCTTGCAAGCAAAATTTCCGCTGAGTGCAGCGGAAGCGGAAAACCTGACACACTTTAAATTATCAGCATCCACCAGCAACGTTTCCCGCAAATTTATGGCCCAGTGTAATGCTATCATGCGCGAACAAGTGGTGGGCTATAGCGAGGCTGTAACCCAAGTTTATGATGATAATGGTGAGTTCTTGCATCATAGTGATCGCAGCATAAACCCTGAGGAGCTTTTATCACACCTTCCGTATTACGGTGAAGTCTTAAAAGGGGCCGTGATTGGCGCCAAACCACATGCTTTTGACGCGGGCACCCATCCAGAACAACATTATGGCAAAATCAATAAC